>CAJWEI010000115.1 GCA_913031285.1 uncultured Alphaproteobacteria bacterium
GCCTGCCACGAGATTCCGTAGCTCTTGGTGTTGCCTTGCTATGTCTGCGTGCCTGAGTGGGCTTCTCTCTGCGTGCACGCTGCCGTAAGCATCGGAAAATTGCTGGGAGTGGGCCATCCGCTGTTGGTTGTTGAGGGCTCGCTGACGCATGTCCATATGCTGCATCACAGCCATCACATTTTTTGTCTGCTGCTCAAGCTTCCCGAAATCCTGCGGCCGCATGCTCTGCGCGAGCCCCGCGCCCTGGCGCAAGCGCTCGGTGCTGCGCGCAGCACTACCGTGCCGTGCGGCGGCGCTGCGCACTGCCACGTCTTCGTGCCAATTGCTGCCGTCGCCGCCGTAAACATGCAAATTACTGTGGGGCTGCTCATTGCTATTCAATGCATGCACTAGCGCTTGAAGTGCTGGCCTTCTGCCACTACCCGCTTGCTGCCCCAACTTATAGGCAGCGCGCAACGCTACCACTTCGTCATCACTGTAAAGGTCATCTCGCCAATTGATTAGCGTTTTCTCTGGTACAGGGCCTGCGTTAGCCTGCATTTGCTCTGCATGTAGCCAATCCCAGTTTGCTTTCCAAATCATATTCATATCAGTTGCGGGTCTGTGTCGTGGTCGGCGCCAATCCGCCAAACTTTTACGTGGTATATCTAATCTAGGCGGTAGTAATCGTGTAAACTGAAATTTCACCATATAGCGTTCAAGCTCAGTACTGTTGAGCATTTTGCGGTGCCAAATGTCGTAGTGAATCAAGAGAAAACTGCCCGAGCCGCACTCGGCCGGCACTTCTGGACAGTATTTTGGAAGTAGCTGACTAAGAAACTGGCTGCCCTGCAGGACACCTGTTGGTCCTCTATCAAAGGGAGTAGCCTGCGGGAAATACATCAACATGACCCACCATGGCCGATGATTGCGCACGCGCCTGGCATAACCCCAATAATCATCTTTGTGCATTTGCTGTGGTTCGCTGCCTGGATGATTATTGTGCAAAGCACGATGTGCGTGAAAGCTGTAGCGGCTACCCAGTATACTGGAGAGTGCTCCGGTTACTACTGGATCCTTTAGAAATCGTTCAAGTTGAGGAATAGCTGGAAGCAAATTATTACCCCAATGCCCAGTGCCCGATTCCAGCCTATCAATTTTAGCAAACATATCTGCATGATAGGCATTGGATAAGCTGGAATTCAGTACCAAATATCCATTGGCAAGAAATTCCCGAATTCTCTCGTCCTTAAGCAACATGGGCGTGGGAACTTCCTGGCCAATCAAATTACCTAATCGAGAGATTTTATCCAACATTTTTGCCATTCCTCCGCCTATTAAACATTAGCCACCACAACATCGTCATGAATAGGCCCACCACCGTCTACCATCTCCCCAGTACCGAGAAGAGAAAACTGGGCCCACAAACTTTTCCAGGGGAGCCTCGTATTTTGTAACAAGTGTTATATCTATCATTATTTCCAATAAAACTTTCAGGCGTCAATAACATATTTGGGAACATTGCAACTAAAGAAAGTTATTTTATATTCTCTGCTATGTTAAAGTTTATCGTAGGCGCGGCGTTGCTAATTCAGGTGCTTGTTGTATTTGGAGTTGCAGCATTAGTTGCTCAAGCAAATAGTGAAAAGTTTGCAAGCGATATGGTTTTCTTGCGCTGTGAAAGGCCATTTTCCAGTGGAGGAACATGGGATCAGGTAAAAATAAATAAAGTCTTGAAAAATCAAGATAGGGTGCTGGTTGGACGGCTCCGCAAAGATTGGATTAAAGGTGTTGTTCTGCTCAACTGGGTGGCTAGCGATGGCGTAAAAAAAACAGGCCTTTATGACACGCTACGATTAGAAATCAAGACGGATAAATACACTGGCTATTCAGCCGTTGGAAATCATTCGCGTAGTTTTGATCGTGAAACTTTAGTTTATACTTTAGAGAAAAAAATGTTTAATGCGGATACCGAGGCTTTGTATTGGTTGAAGAGGAAGTGCATAGTTTCAACTGATGAATTATTTGATCGCTTACGGAAAAAATCAGCAAACGTCACTAAAACCAAGAAAAAAATATAGAAAGAACAAATGAGCTTTCAGCGGATGATGCTGATCTTTGGCTTTTGGGGCTAGGCACATCAAAGCCAAGCTTTTGAGCAAAAGACCGATCTAAATCAGATTGCACTTGGCTATAAAGGATAGCCATTCAAACAGCAGTGAACTTGCCGCTTTAGCCAAACAGTCAGAAACGGAGTTCCAACCATACAATTTCTGCGAATCCATCATAACGAGGCACAAATAATTCTTAAATATACTCCTTATCGCCCCCTCAATCGCCCCTTTTGAAGGAATGCGGAAAATGTCCCAGCATTAATTCTCTATAACTTACTGATTTTTTGAAGGTTTTTGGCAGGGGCACCAGGGCTCGAACCCGGGACCTACGGTTTTGGAGACTGCGAACAATCATTTCATCGTGTTCCTTTTCCGTTGGAGGTTGACGGTCAGGAATTTGAGACCTGCTACCTTGAAGAGGTGGAGTCAAGACAAAGGCAAGGGCAAAGGCCACTCAAGCTTTCTCAAATAGAAAAACTTTGCTTAGAAACCCTCAAAAGCGGGATAAAAGACAATGTCCCGCCAAGTGGGCTACATTTAGATGCCTGGAAAACACTTTTTTTTGCGGGACACACTGGGGACAATAAAGATACTAAGAAAAGAGTTTTTAATCGCGCACGAAAAGACCTTGTGGAAAAGGGAATTATTGAAGTCTCAGGCAAGTATTATTCAGTACGGGACAGCGGGACATAAGAGGGACATTTGCAATTTTGTCCCGTTCGCCCCATGCTCAGTAGCGGGACGTTTTATATAGGCTTCTATCAGAGGCGTTTAAGTGTCCCGCCTATAAATGGGCTTGAGAGGGTTACTCATAGATTGCTTGGAATATTGGAAGTCTAGAGATTTAACCGCAGGCCATCAGAGAGCCGTATAGGAGGCTAAATTGGAAATTTTCAAAGCAGGTGTCAGGCCGACTAAAAAGGCCTCATCAGAATGGTTTACTGGCACTGTGTGGCAGGACGCTATTGTTACGGCGCCTGAACCCGCGAGGGTACGGGCCTTGTCTGTAGCCTTTGAACCGGGCGCAAGGACAGCTTGGCACACCCACCCTCTCGGACAGACACTGTACGTAGTAAACGGCTCAGGGCTGGTTGGGACAAGGAAAGGGTCTCCCAAGCAAATAAAGGCCGGGGATACGGTTTGGATACCGCCCAGGGAGGAACACTGGCACGGTGCGTCTCCTACTAACGGCATGACCCATGTCGCAATACAAGAGGCTTCAGATGGACAGGTAGCAGACTGGTTGGAACACGTGATTGATGAGGACTATTTAAAGTCGCCGGATAAATAATTTGGAACCAAAAGACCTAGGGTTCGTTGGAAAGACTGAGGAGTACAAAATGCATAAATCATTAAGAAGATTATTTTTTGGATTTGGGACAGGAATACTTTGCTGCTCGGCAGTTTTTGCGGAGGTTTTTACCGTCGAGGCAAATGTTCTTTATTACGATACGGAGAACAGCGATAGCACGGATGAAATTGAATATGGTCATGAAGAACAACTTCTAAGCCGGCTCAAGAATAATTCAGAGATAGACACCCTTGTACTAAACAGTTCTGGAGGTCTTGTTGCAGCCGCTCAAGATATGGCTGATCTGGTTATTGATGCTGGGCTTAATACCCATGTTGAATTTGTATGTGCAAGCGCATGCGTTTCAATTTTTCTCGCTGGAAAAGCGCGAACTTTAGCACTCGGTGGCAAGATAGGGTTTCACAAAGGTTGGTGGGATGCTGGAAGCATTGAGGGTTATTATAATTCCGAAAAGGAAACCAAAGGATGGGCAACACCATTTGATTTTGCTTCTTGGCTTTATGAAGATACCCAAGGGGAAATTTTTACTGAGTTTGAATATCTACTTGAGAGAGGCGTTTCGGCGGGCTTTTCCATCAAGACACTCAAGGCAGGTTCAGATGGAATGTGGTACCCTAGGCGCCGCGAATTGCTTGAGGGTGGAATACTGAGGGATTAGGTTTCCAAGACTATGAGAAATATAAGCTTCAGCTAATGACATGAATAGCAAGCTATTGCGGACATGCCCTCCCACGTTGGAAGGAAGCTTTTGCAGTGGCTTAATAACCCATCTTCGTTTCTAATTTGGATCACAAGTGTGGAGTAGTGCTGAGAAGATAATCAATGGCGCCCGAAATTTCGTTGCATTCTTTCTTTCCATACTTCTTATCATCAGCCACCGCCTGCGTAGCGAGAGTCATCAGAATTGCTATGAGTATGGCGCGCATGAGGTTAATAATCATGATCAGGATAATACCTAGGCTCATCTGAATTACGAAACGCAGATGTAAATCTCTCCATTTCATAACAAGCAGTAATCACTAAACTTGTGTGACCAAGTATGTCCAACTGTTCAAGAATAGCGTCGGGGCTTTCCGCGTACCAATGGCAGAAAAAAAACTCCTCGTCTCCCAACCATTCTTGGAGGCACGTGGCTTTTGTTGAGTTGCCGAAACTTGCCCACTCTTTTTCCGTCAATCGTTTTTCTGGAGGATCACGTTTTTCTGGCGGAGTTAAATATTCTCGTCTAGCTTCTTCGGAAGTAAATGTATGAATGCACATGTAATGATTCATTTAACTCTCACTTTTGAACCCAACTTCTAGCATTATCAGTTATCTTATAAGCATGGAGTTAGCAGAACCTTTCTGAGCGAACGTATCCTACAGAGGTCGTAGCAAAATGCTTTAATGGAATCCCCAGCGACTTAATCTTATCTATTACAGCTTGAGAAACATTTCCATAAATTTCAATTGAGAAATGCGTGGCCAAGTCACTATGTTTCCCGACATAATCCTGAACAGGCGGATTATCCACATGGAATAAAAAGTCTTCACTTTTGCGATAGACTTCTGTCCAAACAAATTTGTGCGGATCATCGGGGTCTGCATCAAAATTATGAAAGAGCATTCCCGCTTCAGTCTTCTCAACGGCTTTATCAGCTTCCGCAGCTATGGTTAAATATTCACTAATCATACCCTGCTTCACAGTAATTCTTGCTAATAAAACAAAAGGATTTTCGATATCGGCCATGCCACATTCTCCATTAAAATTGCGCCAATATAACGCCGTGCAGAAATTTGTGGAGTCTGAAATAAATCTTACAAAAATATGAGTTGAGGTTACCGGCAAGGGTTAAAGCTGCCTACCTTTCTCAAGTTCCAGAACCTCAATTTTATCCATAGATTTTATTAAATCCAAAAATGTGATTCCTTTTGGTGGTTGATCAGGTTTTTTGAAACTGTTCCTTACCGAAGCTATTGACCTAAACTTTTCACGGTCCCGCGGAAAAGAATAAAGCAGTGGTATATCGTTTGGAATTAAATGAGTTGCTGAAGGCGGCAAATCATCCAAGTAAATTGCTGCGGCAACTTTATCTGGAAGTTTAAAATTTGTTTCGCAATAGTTTTTAAAGAACATGAATACATTGTTGCAATAGTTAGGGTGATCGATACCCAAAATTGAATGGCAATCCTTGCAATAAACCCGCGTCGATTTCGCGTTCTTGCGAAGCTGAACTGCTTTCATGTTCTCACGACCTTTAACAAAGGCTATATCCGACCTCATATAAATGGCTTCTGCGAATGGAGATGAAGGCTTAGCTCCATTTTTAGCTCCCCACTCGGTTGCCTGACGACAATCTTCGCAACCACAAAAAAGCGATAATTTTGGTTTCTCATCATATAATTCGATACCGCATGAACCACAGTTGCAAAATATATTTAACACAGCCCATCATCCTTAATAATTTGCTCCAGAATAACGCAGCTCGGAATTTTGTGGAGTCTCAATTGAAGCGCACTAGAGGGCATCTGCGTAAGTGGACATATGACAGTCTCCCAGAAGCCCAGCGCAAGAGAGATAAGCTCTTTGGGTGAAACTTACCTTTAGTCTTCTATTATTTTGACTGCTGATAAAAGTAGGAAATATCACCTTCATAATAGAAAGTATCTTTGAGAGTGGCTTGAACGTGATCGTGCATCTTTTGACGTTCTGGTAGATTTGCCTCAGCAGCCTCATAAGACGGATAAACTGCTATAGACATGAGTGATGTTGGGCCTGTGCGGATGTTTAACACTAGCTCTAGAGTAGGGAAAAAGTCTGCCCTGATAGTTTTGTAATATTCTTCTGATGCGTCTACATCTTCTGGCTTCATAAATTCCAACATACTTATTCTACCGATGCTCATCACATATTCCCTTTAATTTGCATGGCTTTTGCCAGTGGCTAATAAAACACAAACAGCTTATTTTGTATCCCAGCCTATAAAGTCTTTGTAGGGATTTCTTCCGGTCACTTGATTAGAATCTATGTGCATTATGATTGGGTATAGTGCAGTAAAAATGTACTCATCAAAGCCCCTCTCTGTAAGCGTTGCAAGTATATCCTCTTGCGTTTCCGCTTCCCATTGGCAGAAGAAGAAGTCATCTGTACCAACCCAAGTCGCTTTACACTGGCATTTCTCAAACGTGTAAATCTCTTTCCACTCTACATCTGTTCTTTCCGTAGTAGGCATATCACTTAGAAACTCATTCTTTGTTTTTTCATCGTGATATGTGTGGATTGCCATAAAGGTTTTGCGAGCCGTAATATTACCTCCTAGTTTGCCATTCTAGAGACAAACACCCCATTCAATTGTTATCAATAGGGTTTGCGACATAATCTTTAGCTTCACTGCTCTCGCAATACCCCTGAGAGGCGCAGTGCGAGTCACTGATGAGTCTAGTACCCAAGTCAGCACCCACTATTTACCAGCTTAACCTTGATAAGGCATCACTTTCTTACCTTATATTATGTGTAAGCCTACATATATTTCTATCCGGAATACTCCCACTTGCCCTCACTAGGGGGGGGCGTAAATCTTTTACCACCCAGCTGGGTCCCAACAGAATTTTGTGAATACTAGGCTTGAATAGGCTTCTCTTGCCTAGGGTCTGCGGCCATTTCCCTCGCTTCTTGACTGATCTGCACTTCTACAGAACGTTGGCTTGGAGGAGTTTCTCCCCTCTCTTGTGCTTTAGTATCGGCTATTTCTGGTCTCGCGGCGTCTACCTCTGACGACGCTTGAACCTTTGATGCTGCTTGCATATAGACAGCTGCACCTCCTCCAATTGCTTCCACCATATGTCCCCTCCCAAAGGATTCCCTCAAAACAATACGGCTTTAGGGGAATAAAACAACTGTTTCGTCAAAGCTTTCTCCAAATGCTTCTTCGTGAAATTTCTGTCTGTCTTTAAGATTGGCATCAGCAGTGTCTTCGTTTGCATTGCCCTCTTCGTAGTTTCTTTATCCAGCAGCACGGCAGGAAGTGGCGAGTACAGAAGCGCACTAGAGGAAATTGGGGTAAGTCGAGCTATGAAAACCTACAAGCGCCCAGCGCAAGAGAGATAAGTTGTTTGGACCTCTACGTGCAACGCTTTCATAGCAGAAGACGAGTTAAATCATCTTAGATAAAATCAACGCATTGTTTAAGAAAAATACGATGTCAGAAATAACAGCGTAAGCCGCTCAGATTTTTTTGCGAAAGCTTTGGAGCAGTTTCTAAATTGACCTGCATTCCAAGATGGCGTTCTTCTAATTCAGCGAGCCTATTGGAATATTGGTGCGGTGTTATTTGGCGGCTATTGAATTTATCGTCCAAGTTATCGAATGCTCGTTGAAGTAACTCCGAGTGAATTACTGAATTCCTGTTGTAATAACCATTCTTGTGTTTTCGCAATGCTTCTGGCGGCTCTCTCCAAGTAAAGCCGCAATTATCACAAACGCATTTAAGCGACTCTAACTCTAAGCGCTTTAAATTAAGCTCTTGATAGGAGCATTTTGGGCACACAATCATATCGTCAGCAATCCAATCTGTCACGTCACAACAAAATAAAAACCGCTACACTAATTGTTCTTTAGCATCCCCAGCGGTCATAACCAAGTATTACGCTAGGTCCGATGGCTCCATTCTTTTCCACTCTACATCTGTTCTTTCCGTAGTGGGCATATCGCTTAAAAACTCATTCTTTGTCTTTTCATCGTGATATGTGTGGATTGCCATAAAGGTTTTGCGAGCCATAAGATTGCCTCCTAGTTTGCCATACTAGAGACAAACACCCCGCTCAATTATTAGCAATAGGATTTGCGACATAATCTTTAGCTTCACTGCTCCCACAATACCCTTGAGAGGCGCTGTAAGAGTCACTGGTGAGCCTAATACCCAAGTCAGCACCCACTACTAGCAAACCCCAAAAGTACCCAAATAAGACAGGTTTCCGCATATATCGCTGA
>CAJWEI010000116.1 GCA_913031285.1 uncultured Alphaproteobacteria bacterium
GGTGGCTATAACATGTCTTGGACTTTCGTTTTTCGCTGCTAATCGCGCTAGCCGAGCCGAGCCAATCGAGACCGCGTATTCTGATGAACGACAGCCTACAATGGTAATATTAAGTATGCTGGCAATTAACTTTGCCAAGAAGTCTGACCTAGAGCCACCACCTATTAGAATCAGTCTTTCAGGTTTGGAATTATTCGCCAATAAAGCATTTAGTCCATCTGCGAGAGAAAATGCGATGCTTTCTAAAAAAGCCAGAGTGATATCTTCAGTAACTGTAGCATGACTTAAACCAACGATTGCACCTCGAATCTGGTTATCGTTGTGGGGCGTGCGTTCTCCGGAGAGATAAGGCAAAGCTAGTAAACTTCCTGGGCCTTGAAACTTTTGCTCCGCCGAAGAAATCAAACTTTCTATATTTTTTTCTGAGGTCCAACGTAGAACGGCATCCATTACACTTGTTCCGTTCAACAAAGCGGCCATGTCAAACCAAGTTTCAGGCAAGGCATGGCAAAAACTATGGACCAAATTTTTGGTTGAAGGCTCAAATTTTTTTGATCCCAAAAAAACTTGAGCAGACGTTCCCAAAGAAATAAACCCTGTCTTCTGATTTACTGCACCAATACCAATACCACCGCAGGCCACATCTCCCCCACCAGCTGAAATTACAAGACCTTTTGGTAATTTCCAGCGGATGGAAAATTCTGTTTTAAGTATCCCACAAGGGTCTGGGGATTCAAAAATATCCGGCAACATCAAATTATCTGCATTACAAATACTAACGCAGTCTTCGTCCCAATTTCTTTTTTTCTGATCCAAAAGCCAAGATCCTGCCGCGTCTGTAACGTCTGTCGCAACAGTTCCAGACAACTTGAGACGTAAAAAATCTTTAGCAAAAAGGATATATTTAGCCTGCTTAAAGTGATCAGGTTTGTTACGAGACAACCACAGTAATTTTGGACCTGTGAAACCAGGCATCGCGATAACACCAGTTTTTTCAGCAAGATCAGGGAACTTTTCATTCAGTTCATGAGCTTCCTTTACTGCTCGGGAGTCATTCCATAAAATCGCGTTACTGACCGGTTTATCAGCACTATTAATCAAGACTGCAGCATGCATGTGACCCGAGAGACCAACACCTTCAACTTGACCCATAAGCTGTTCAGATTTTAACGATAATTCATCAAAAGCGTCAACTAGTGCAGAAAACCAAATATCAGGGTTTTGCTCTGAATAACCAGTTTTCGGATGCTCAGTAATGATTGATCTCGACACACATTCAATTACAATGTCGCTGTAATCGATGAGTGCAATTTTAATTGAAGACGTGCCTAGATCAATTCCAATAAACATCTCAAGTTACCATGAATGAGAACAGATAGAGCGAATAATATTTACTTCAGTTTGCTAAAATATGAAGTTTACAAAGCGTCTCTCCAGCCCCACTCATCTGCTATCTCTAAGCAGCGTTTATAGGATTCAACTGTGTCAGAAGTTCCAATACCCCTGACTGATGTGGCAGCAGTAGCATGACCCAGCCTGATAGCGGTTTCAACATCCATATTTTCATGCAACGCATATAGAAAACCTGCTGCAAAAGCATCGCCAGCGCCGTTTGTACCAATTATTTCTTCATTCGGGATTGCTACAGAAGATTTCTTAAAAATATTGCCTTGACGCGTAATAGCAAAAGCACCTTCTGGAAAGTGTACAGCTAAGAGTTGCATTTTGCCAGCGTTAAGTACTTCCAGCGCCGCAGCCTCACATACAGTCAGGTCAGTCGGCTGCGACGGGTTCACGTCCATTCCTGCAATCGCGCAGATCTCAAAATCGTTAACGATCAAAACATCTAAAAACTGTAGACAAGGAGTTACGATTTCATATATCTGCTCCGCCGGCAAAGAACATAACTCTAAATTAGTAACCAGACCTGCATGTCTTGCTTTTTTTAACACGGTAACCCATCCATTGGGATCTTGGTCCCATGGTTTATCAAGTTGATCATGCACCCCTGGCAAACCTAAGTGAAGAAAACGCGCATTTGTTTGGGAAAAGTCAAAATGATCAGGTGTTAGATACTTGGCAGTCCCTGCAAAATATAAATGCGTACGTCGCCCGGAGCTGCTTGCGGTATAAGCATCTGTTTTTTGAGTTTTTACAATGGTAGTTGTAAGTAGTAACTTTGTTTCCAACCCAACCTCTGATGCTTGCTGGAATAGTTGTCTTCCATCTTCATCCTCTCCCACAAGACCAATCGTCGAAACGGGTAGCGAAGGATCAAGGCGCTTTAAATCAATTGCAAGATTGCAAGCCGAACCTCCACCTCTTATGTGTTCTTCTATTATTTCAGCAACTTCCTCTTCTTTTGGCCAGTCCTTTACAAGCTTATTATGGTCTACGCACCAAGTACCACCAGTTATAAAACCTTTACGTGATTTTAAACCTAAGTTCATTTAGCCTCCGCAATTAACGAATGATCTGTAATTTCCAGATCCGCTTCAAGTGATCTGTTTGGATGAATGGATTCTTTTTCTAAATTAGCATGATACAATTTGACAGCATCCTTAGCAGACAAATCAGCTTCCACGATACGCCGCATTAATTTCACAATCTCTATTGAATCTTCCGCTTTATAAATTTTACGACCAAACAGAGCAACGCGTGCTCCAAATCTATTGGCTTGTTCGATAAGTTCAAATGTATCTCGAGTAGTTCCAGCACCGCCACCTAGGATTCCGACAACAAGGTTGGTAGGATCAAACTCTGCCAATTCGGCCATTGCTTTAGCACCATTATATTGAATTTTTAAAAATAAAGGACGGTCTAAATTACCTACCCCGGCGAGACAACGTACTATTGAATCGTTAATATAGGCACCAAGATCTTCGTGGCCAGTGTCAATTTTGAACGCGGGATTAAAGACTTCAAGGAAGTGGTCCATATCTGTACCACCGATCAAGTCGCGAAAATGAGAATAGGCGTTAAGGTTCGCTACATCTTTCTCTAGGTCATTATAGAACGTAATAGAATACAAACCTAGTTTGCTATATTTCAAAGCGTTTTCAATAGTAGCTGTTTTAAACGCGATAGAGGGTTTTTCCCTGTAGCAAGCTCCACGATATCCCCAAATGTCAGTAGCGTCATTTAACCGGATCGCCGGTGTTACTTTACTATTATCGAATACGCCTTCTTTCGTCAAAGCTTCCGCTGAGGATAAGGACATCAGCATGATATCTACTAAGTCGGCTTCGACCATCTCCCTCATAGCATGACGATAATACTTCATAGGCGTCGCTATTTGAATTTTTTTTCCAAGACCCGTTACCGATCTCTCCTCAAGACCGACGGCTTCTGCCCCGCCTCCCATATCTCCATCTTTCGCGTCTGCTATTATGAAATCTTTTGGGCTATAATTACCAGAGACAATCCGCAAAAGTTTTTCGTTCATTCTGCTTTTAGTGCTAGACATTTATTACTCCACCTTACTCATTCATCTGCGATTAAATATAAGAAATTGGTCTAGTACATCGCATGCTTGACTATTAGGATCAAAGTTTCACAGGGTATGGTTGCTTTCCAATTCAGGCGGCAAGGCTGCCCCTGTCATAAAAGCCACAGCGTCAGACATAGTGTAGTCTTTTGGATTTATGACGGTTAGTCTTTTTCCCAACCGATGAATATGTATTCTATCAGAAATTTCAAATACATGGGGCATATTATGGCTAATCAAAACAATTGAAATACCGCGGGCCTTTACGTCTTGCAGCAAATCAAGAACCCTACGCCCCTCTTTAACCCCTAAAGCCGCTGTTGGCTCATCTAGTATAATAACTTTTGACCCAAATGCTGCAGCCCTTGCAACCGCGATACCCTGACGCTGGCCCCCAGATAAAGTTTCGACCGCTTGCCTTATATTCTGAATAGTTAAGAGACCCAATTCACTTAATTTGTCTCGTGCAAATTTCTCCATAGCTGGTCTGTCCAGCTGTCGAAAAATCCGACCGCGGATGCCTGGATAGCACAATTCTCTACCCATAAACATATTATCAGCAATCGATAGAGCCGGTGATAGCGCAAGTGTTTGATATACAGTCTCGATACCCTCTAACCGAGAGGCTATTGGGGAGTCAAATGCGATGGGTTTCCCATCCATTTTAATTTCGCCACTGTCCAACTGAATAGCACCCGTCAGCGACTTGATCATCACAGACTTGCCAGCACCATTATCTCCAATGACAGCAAGAATTTCTCCCGGCAGCAAATCAAAATCAGCTCCATCCAAGGCCGTGACTCGCCCAAAATGTTTGATGAGGTTTCTAGCTTGTAGGATAGGTTCCATCAGACAGACGCCTTTCTTATCCACTGATCAATCGCAACAGCAAAGATAATCAATAAACCAATCAATAAGTATGTCCATTGAGCGTCAGCACCAAGAAGTCTTAAAGCCAACGAAAAAACGCCAACAATCAAGGCTCCAAAAAGCATGCCCGCAATTGATCCTCGTCCGCCAAACAGGGAAATCCCACCAATCACCACAGCTGTAATTGACTCAATATTTCCCAGTTGCCCAACATTTGGTGAAACTGCACCAATTCTACCGATAACGGCCCAGCCCGCAAATGCACAAATTAATCCGGCTAGCATGTATACGGAGATTAGAGTTTTTTTAACATTTACCCCTGACAATTCAGCGGCCTCAGGATCGTCGCCAACCGCAAAAACATGGCGACCCCATGCGGTAGTTCTCAGTGCATAAGCCAAGCCAAATGTGAGTAAAACAGCAAAAAGAGCCCCATAGGTAAAAATGGCTCCACCCAATTTTAATTTGGTACCAAAAAAGTGCAGCAAAACAGCCTGCTCTTCGATATCCTGTGCCCTAATTGATTCGTTAGCTGAATATATGAAGGTCGTGGCAAGTATAATTTGCCACATGCCCAAAGTCACAATAAACGGTGGCAATCGCATAACGGCAACGAGCCATCCGTTGACAAAACCACAGCCTGTACCGCAGATAAGTCCACAGGCGATTGCAAGTTCGACAGGTATTCCATAACGAAACGTAAATTGGCCCATTACTACAGAGCTCAAAACCATGATGGCGCCAACCGATAGGTCAATCCCTGCTGTAAGAATAACCAGACTCTGCGCGGCACCAAGTATTGCAACGATCTGAACTTGTTGCAATATTAGGGTTAAAGCGAACGGACTGAAAAACTTTGAACCCAGTATGGCACCAAATAAACTCACCGAAAATACGAGAACTATCAGTGGAACAAAAGCTGGGTTCTGATGCAAAATGTGCTGGAATTTACGAATTAAACCTCCGTCTTGGTCCGCAAACTCTGCCACCTCAGATGGTGCTGAAGATAATGCTGATTCTAAATTGACTTCTTTTGGTGCCTCGTTTGACATCAACTACTCCAAAGACTGGCCTCACAATTAAGGCCAAAAGATTCGACCTTTGATCATAAACAAATTTTGAGAGAGGGAAAGAAACACCCTCCCTCTCTCAGGCTATTTTAACCCCAGCAAAGTTTCATGCCTTCAGCAACAGATATGGATTCTACGCCAGGCACAGGGTTATCAGTTACAAGTGCCACGCCCGTATCAAAAAAGTTTTTGCCCGGTGTCAGGGCTGGTTTGATACCTTCTTCGGCCCACTTTTTAATTGCCTCAACTCCCATCGATGCCATTAAAAGGGGATATTGCTGCGATGTAGCGCCGATAACGCCATCCCGTACGTTGGCAACGCCAGGACACCCACCATCTACAGAAGTAATTAGCACATCTTTTTCACGACCAACCGCTTTTAGAGCTTCATATGCGCCCGCCGCTGCGGGTTCGTTTATAGTATAAATCACGTTGATCATTGGGTCCATCGCAAGAAGATTTTCCATCGCCTTACGGCCCATTTCTTCGTTGCCAAACGTTACGTCATGGCCAACTATTCGCGGATCGGTTTCATCGCCCCACTTGTTTGGATCACCAAGATCAATGCCGAAGCCTTTCAAGAAACCTTGATCCCGAAGAACGCCTACAGTTGGCTGCTCGACTCTGATATCAAGCATGCCAATTTTTGCAGTCGCGGCCCCATCTCCCATTGTTGCCCGAGCCCAAGCGCCTATTAGCTCTCCTGCAACAAAATTATCAGTAGCAAACGTGGCGTCCGCGGCTTCAATCGGTTCAAGAGGTGTATCCAATGCAATCACAACGAGCCCAGCATCCCGAGCTTGCTTAACTGCTGACACAACACCTTTGGTATCAGACGGAGTAATCAGAATACCCTTTGCACCATCGAGAATGCAGGTTTCAATCGCCGCAACTTGAGTTTCATTATCTCCTTCAATTTTCCCCGCGAAAGCTTTAAGTGTCATACCTAGCTCTTTTGCTTTAGCTTGGGCTCCCTCTTTCATTTTTACAAAAAAGGGATTTGAGTCAGTTTTAGTAATTAGACAAACCGTAGTACCAGCGCTAGCGTAGGTACCTAAAGTCATTAGACCGATAGCCGCAGTTGCTAAAATATTTTTCATCTTTAAAGCCTCCCAATTGCTCATGTTAGATTCAATCTAAGTTTATGATGGGAACTAACGTCCCAGTAAGAAATCGTGTATCCATCTGGAATTTTTGTCAATATTTTTATTATACGCTTCGAGTTATTCTATCATTAATTAAAACTGCACATTCCGTTGATAACATCGCCATTATTACTGAATATCCACTTCTTTCTATCTTCTTTGCATCAGCTATGATGATCCGACATATCAGACGGAATCTTTACACCCATTTCAACAAGCTCTATCCAGCTAAAATTACCTGAATGAATTAGGCGTCTTCAAGAATTTCTTATATAATTTTTGTTAAATACTTACCGTCATCAAGGATGGCTTTTGACGGTATAAAACCTTTTTTTCTTTCACTCGATTGATAAAACTGCCTGCTCAGATAAAGTATCATCCAATATTAAATATTGATGATCATTAATTAAAAGCAAAAAGGTGGCTTCGTATACTGCCCTAGGGTTTTCTGAGACATCTCAATCGACCTAATTATAGCCAAACAGGAGGTGAACTAGAAGGAAAGGTTCAGAGTAACAAGCCTATCGTCAGGATGACGCGAGAACTTAAACTTCGAGTAACGTAACTAGCGGGTCTGCGGGTCGTTTCAAATGGATGATGCCGGCAAACAAAAAAAGCTGTATAGTGTCTTCTACGTGGTAAATCTTTGGATATGTTGACGAACTAATTGCCAGTGACCCAAGCAGATTTAAGTTAGCGGAAGGATCAATGGCTTGCATCTTGCGAGGCTGGTTTGAAAATCTAGCTTCAGGATGTACGGGAACTTGGGATAAGGCGCCTAAAAAGCAAGGTAGATTGCTTAACTAAGGACAATGAATTGCGATCCAAGAGAGTTTCAGAATAAAGATAGTAAACCCCCTATTACAACGTAGGCCTGAGCCATTAGTACCACGTTTTCGATCTCCGGAAGTCAGTGTTACACTGATGCAAGCGTTTAGGGTGTTAATTGAGCAAGCTACTCCCGGCACATGAGCCCTTGGCCGGGACCGGCAAACCAGTATCTGAGGCGAGGTCCTGACAGGACTATACCGGACAATGATCTTGTCTCACAGATTGCCCAGTTCATCGAGGACAGTGCCTTTCATGGTGAAGGCTTCCACAAGAAGTGGGCCCGCTTGAGCTATAAACGGATTTCAACCTCTTAGGAGCGCGTTACCCACATGATGGCAAGCTGAAACCTTCGGGCTGGTTGGGCCAAGGTACGCCGCGTGGATCAAAGTAGCCTGATGGTAATATCATTCAAAAAGCCCCAGAGATAAAGCGGGGATGGGTATGATAAATAAAGTAATTCTTGAAAGAAATCAGACTGCAGCATTCATGGCTTATGCTTGCAAATCGGCAAGGCGTTGGCATTTATGAGCAAAGGGACAAAAATCGCTGGAAAGCTTTGGAGCCAATCTGGAAGGGTATCAAAAACTTTTTTGAAACAACTCGGGAAAATGTCACCGAAGGCCTCAGCTTGCGGCGTGACCACGCCATTTAATAAGTGGCGCTTGGCTTTAAAAACGAAATCACATGGTTTCGGAACACATCCCCGCTTGCCTTTGCAAGCATGCTAGAATGTGATGGTTGTTTTTAGCGTTTTATCCATCCCTTAAAGGAAACTCATCCTAGTTGTTTGATCCCATGGTTTGATGGTGCGATCTATTTTTTAGAATGGAAGGAAGCATTATGGGACAAGTTCGTCATGGGAGCGCCACGACCACGCACGCCGTCAGAGCAG
>CAJWEI010000117.1 GCA_913031285.1 uncultured Alphaproteobacteria bacterium
GGCGGATGACACGAACATGGCGGGCGATCTATGCACGGGTTGCTGATTTTAACGTGCGGCTCGAGGAAAACATCGGCGGTATCCGTTTGGTGCAGGCCTTTGCCAACGAGGAGTACGAGAAAACGCTTTTCGAGCACGACAACAGTCGCTACCGAGCAACTAAGCTGTCGGCCTACAAGCTGATGGCAGGATCATCCGCGCTGAACTATGTGGGAATGCGCCTAATTCAGGTGGTGGTCATGGTAACCGGTGCGGCTTTTGTACTGGAGGGGTCGCTTACTACCGGCGGGTTCGTAGCGTTTCTGTTATTGGTTACCGTTTTCTTTCGTCCACTCGATAAGATTGCGGCGGTGATCGAAACCTATCCACGTGGAATAGCAGGCTTCCGCCGCTACTTAGAACTGTTGGAGACCGAGCCAGACGTAACGGACGCGCCAGACGCAGTACAGGCAACAAATTTCAAAGGGGTCATCAAATTCAGTGCCGTGAGCTTTGGCTATGGCCATGGACTGAGCGTGCTCAAGGGCATTACACTGGAAGTAAAGCCTGGTGAAAAAACGGCCTTTGTCGGTCAGTCCGGCGCGGGTAAGACGACGCTTATGGCGCTGGTGCCTAGATTTTATGATCCTAGTTCGGGTGAGATAACCATCGACGGATTGAATATTTCTAAAATGACGCTCAAATCTCTGCGCGAGCAGATCGGCGTCGTCAGCCAAGACGTTTTTCTGTTTGGCGGTACCTTGCGGGAAAACATTGCCTATGGACGATTGAATGCCGATGAGACAGCGATCTTGGATGCAGCAGAGAAAGCCCAACTAGCCAAGATGATTGCGGAACTGCCTGCGGGACTGGATACTATCGTCGGAGAACGGGGTGTAAGCTTGTCAGGCGGCCAAAAACAACGAGTTGCGATTGCCCGGATATTTCTGAAAAACCCACCGATACTTATTCTAGATGAAGCAACCTCAGCGCTAGATACACATACAGAACGACAAATACAGCTAGCCCTTGATGAGTTATCCGTCGACCGTACGACCTTAGTAATTGCGCATCGGCTTGATACTATCCAGAATGCAGATCGGATCGCGGTGATGCACGATGGTAAGATTGTCGAAGCTGGAACTAATGAAGAATTGAGCCAAACGTTGGGTTATTATGCCCGTCTAGCGGCTATCTGACACCAACGCGCCTTAGTCGGAGGATAGATAGTGGATGGATCTATCGCTGAGAAAGACTATTGATCTCTAAAATTGCTATGCGAGGAGTGACGTAACGTGGAAGTCGACACTCGAACTAATTAGGTAAGGTTTGCCGTTAAGTTCAATTGAAATGAAAATGCTCCCAAAGCTTCTACGTTTTCAAATACGTCTATTTTTGGCAAGACGCCGCGCTGCAACTTGTCCGCGCCACATTATGTAAACTCCAGATGCAATGATCAGTGCCGAACCGATTAACATTGAGAGGCTCGGGAGTTCTCCAAATACTAAAACACCCAAAATAAGTAGGAAGACAATACGTGAATATCTGAATGGCATAATGGCCGATAGTTCGCCAACACGGAGGGACGAAATAAGAAAAACATAGCCTGTAGACCCAAAAACGACCATGCAGGTCACTATTATCCAGTTTATCTCTGGCGGTAAAAACGTCTCACCATTAAAGTGGACCCATGCTGCAGTAAATGGAAGAGCAGCGGCCATAGTAAAGGTGGCAATACTTAATGAAGAAATAGCTGGCGGGGTAAATCTTGTGACAAGATCTCTGATAGAAAAAGCGACTAATGCCACAATCGGCCAGATGACCGCATAGTCAAAACTTTGTCCTCCGGGTTGGATTACTAAAAGAACGCCCACGAATCCAGTGGTGATCGAAGTCCAACGCCGCCAACTTACAATTTCCCTGAGGAAAATAACTGCGCCTATGGCGACTAGGATAGGGGACGCCTGCGTTACTGCACCTACGATAGGAAGCGGGACTTTGGTGAGTGACATGATCATCGCCATAAGGCCTATCATCTCAACAGCGTATCGCACCAATAAAATGGGCATAAGGGCTCTGGCATCTAACAAATTCTCACCCTTAATAATTGCGATGAGAGCGTATATTATTAGTCCACTGCTAATGAGAGTAAACATGATTTGCGCGGGCGACAAGAAGGAACCAGACATCTTGACGAAGATATCGCCAAGAGCAAACGCCACCATGGAAAGCAACATAAATAATATACCTTTAGTATTCTTCGCGCGTGCTAGCATTTTAAAGCCTCTAATAAATAATTCATCGTTATTTAGAGTGAATTCGAAAAATACAAGAATATTCGGCCTTCTCACTTGCCGTAAGAGCGAGCAGCAGCAAGGCAGGTATATTGTGCCAACACGCGGCAATCAATGTGTCCCGAAATTAAAGCCACTTCTAGGATACTCAAATGAGCTTCAAAAAGTCTCGATATTCCCTAGCGCCGAAGGTCATGAAAACTTAATCCCTCTATTTCTGACCGATTTGACAAACGATCCTGTGCAAGGCGGATGCAGTGATCTTTTGTTGCCAAAATATATTCCAAAACAACTGGTAGTGACACTATAAGTAAGCAATCTTTTTCCGTATGTGTCACTGTTCTTCGTTGTCGATTTTGTATTAAATGTTGATAACGCAGTAGCATTGAGCAAAGAAAAGATAATGAAAGATACCATTCTTTATATAACAGGCGCAGGCGTAAGTGCTGAAAGTGGTATTCCAACTTTTCGGGGTAGAGATGGCTTTTGGACTGTTGGAAGTGAAAACTACACCCCACAAGAAATGGCTACGCGGCAGATGTATCTCTCACATCCAGGCGAATTTCTCCTATGGTACTTCAAACGCTTCGCCTCTTATCGCCACATTAAGCCAAATTCAGTTCACAGGTGGTTATCGAACAAGAAGTTACTAACTCAGAATATCGATGGCCTAGACGGTAAGGCTGGTAATCCAGATTACATTCCCATCCACGGGCGTCTGGACAAAGTAACTGTACTGCACGAACAAGGTCTAGACGTACCATTAATCGATGCCCCTTGGGAGCATGTAGCGAACGCATGTGAGGATTTAGAGGACAATAAACGCCTAGTGACTGTTCTTCTTGATGCGTTCAAAATATCCCAAACGACACTGAAGCCTGACCTTAATGTATCTTTGAAGCCCTTTGTTTTACTGTTTGATGAATACTACACTGACTTATATCGAATGTCTGAGGCGGAGGAGTGGATAAATGATGCGAGGCATTATGTTTTTATGGGAACGTCGTTCAGCGTAAATATCACTGCTATCGCCCTACGAGCTGCGCTTTCTAACCAAGCCAAGATAGAGGTGGTCGACCCCAAGCCAATCGATTTAGGTTATGAAAGGATCCAATATCATGAAATGACTGGCGCAGAATATGTTTTAAATAAGGGGATTTAAGATCGTCAATTAATACAATTGCATCTCAAAAGAGTGGTAGGGGTAAGTAGACCGTTAGAATAATAAAACGTTTATTTTTGAGCCCATATGAAACCCAAAGTTACAATGAATTCAAGCTATTAAACACTAAGCTATTGATTTATATGGTTCCCCCACACGGACTCTGGAACCTTCAGGATAAGCTTACATCTATTCCTGCGTATAGATTCACACGGTAATCACGGCCTGTCAATCCATGACATATGCTCGATGTGTGCCAATGTGGACCAAATGTGTGACAGGATGTGTACCAAAGGTTATCTCGCTTTATAAGGTCGATGTTTAATAGGGTGCAACGTGTAAAGCAATTCAAACAATCTTAAGAATACTTAAAAAATAAAATTCATTGCTTGACTGAAGTTACCCAATTATTGTTACTACTAAGTATAAAAAATAAACCTATCCAAGTAGGCTTAAATTCAGCACTAATCTTTAGATAAACAAATCCATTGTGCAGATTAAAGCGCAGTTTTGAATAATCTTCGTAGTGACTAACTAGGTAATTAAAATGCTAAATTTATCTTCAATTTTTAACAGAATTCTTTTTCTTATGTTTATTTTGTTTGGTTCAATTATAATCATTAACTTATATGCTGGATTTTCTTTGAGTAGAATAGGTAAAGCTATTCAAAACGTAGATTCATTTCAAATTCCGCTTATGGAACACTCAACTATCATCTCTGAATATCAAGCAATGCAACAAATGAAACTGAACTCTGCTGCCTTTCGCCTTGGCATTGGACAAAAGACGATTTTCGAAGAAAATGTTGAAGAAATGAGAGCATATTCAGAAAAAGCAATAGATGAGCTTTTTTTAATCCAAGAACTTTTAGAAACTCGACTTGAACAACTGAAAGAAAGTTCAAATAACCAAAACGCTGTTACTAATGTATGGTATGGTGGACAGGCGATCTTACAAAAGGACATCTTGGAGAATATGTTAACCAAGGCAAACCAAATAGGGGTGAGCCAAATCGTTTTTGAAGATATGAATGAACAATTCCTAACTGAGCTAATTGACTGCACTGGCTGGGATTCCTGCCCACATTCAGAGGAGCTGGAGGAACTAACTGACACGTTATCAAAAGCTCAAAAGAAAATTACTGTTCTTCTTACTGATTTTGTCAAAACTGTTGAGAGCCTTACAAAGGAGGGTGTGGCTTCTGCTACGAGGGTCGAAAGAGAGTCTTTTAGGAATCTAATAATTGTTGCTGGTATAGCAATAATGCTCTCTTTGTTTGTAGGATTACGAACAGCTTATTCTGTTCGAAAGCGTTTAAGATCAGCGGTTAACTCAATTGATGAAATTGCCAGTGGCAATTTAGGGACAGTTATTAAGAGTGATGGACGGGACGAGATTTCGACAGTCTTGCAATCAGTGTCAAAGATGCAAAATGAGATAGTGCAAGTTGTAGAAGGACTTCATAAACTTTCAGATGATCTGAGCAAACAATCTGTCTCCTTGACTTCTAACGCCAGTGAGGTATCTCTCAACACTTCTGAACAATCAACTTCGGTTCAACAAACATCCGCTGCTATGCAAGAAATGGCTACATCTATCAAACAAAACGCAGAGGCCGCAGCTGAAAGTAATAAAATGGTTTCAGATCTTTCAAAAGATGCTGCAATATGTTCAGAGGCGATGGAAAAGACAGCTATTTCAATGAAAGAAATAGTAGAGAAAATTTCAATCGTTGAAGAAATTACCATCAAAATTGATTTATTAGCGCTTAATGCCTCTGTAGAAGCAGCCCGTGCTGGCGAGCATGGTAAAGGATTTGCCGTTGTGGCTTCTGAGGTATCAAAGCTTGCAGAAATAAGCAAACAGGCTGCTGGTGAAATTCAACTTTCATCCTCGGAAGGTAAAAGACTCTCCGAGACTACAAATAAAATGTTGAGTGACCTATTACCAGAAATTAGCAAAACAAGAGATCTCGTACAAGGAATTGGATCAGCTTCTGGCGAGCAGGCTACAGGCGCCAACCAGATAAATTCCGCAGTTCATTCTTTGGATAATTCTATTCAGAACAATAAATCTTCTTCTTTAAGCCTTGCAGATACTGGAAAAGTTGTAGCAGGCTTGGCACCAAAACTAAGAGATCTAGTTTCCTTTTTCTCTTTAAGAACAGAACATAACCCTTAGACCATAAGATAATCACCGCCTGTCAATCCATGACATATCCTCGCTGTGTGCCAATAAAGACAAGCGTAACCTTTAAACCGTAAAGAGTAGGATAGTTAGGCCTATGGTTCTTATCATCTAATTAAGTTTTGAGAGCCTTTTTATAATCTGACTTTTTAATATTTTTGTAACACCGCAGTAAAGAAAAAAAGGGCGCATGGGTCATACACCCCTACCTAGATAGTGTACACAGTCTCGTCCACTGATCAGGATTAGAGGTTGGAGAGTTAAACCTCTTCCATAAAAAATTTCATACAACTGCCAGACCTACGCAGATCAACTTTTTATCGTGTAAAGCTAAACTTTCTCCAGAAATACAGAAAATACTTTTACAAACACCAGACCAGTGGTCAGGGCTTGCATAATAATGATTTAAAAACAGACCTTTATAGGTTTTCCTAAAAATGCACATTCTTAGTGAAGGAGAAGAATCATGTTGGACAAATCTAATTCTGATAGCAACTTTCTTGAAGCTTATAGAGCCAAGATGGAAACTTTTTATAAGTCGCTAGACCCAAGGCTGGTTGCGCAGATTCCATTAACAAAAAGCATGTTTGCAATTGTTGACAAAGATGTGAGCCATGAAGTGAATAAGATAAATGGCCTCGTACTCGCTTTATTACGTCTTTGCCCGTTTAAACTTTGTCTCAAATTCGCTCTGCGATCAAAGCAGCAGGCCCACCTCCATCCGGTCCTTGATGTTCCGCACCTCCAGAAACATACAAATCACAATCTCCAGTTAGACCTGCCAAGGCACCGCCGACAAAGGCCCGGGCATGACGGGTAGAGGAAATGTCGCTGTCATTCAGCATGGTATGGCGTTGGCCTCGTATGGCGCCGTTGGTGGACGCTTCGGCTTTTGCAAACACAGCGCGAAGCTTATTCTGTTTTCCAACATCCAGCCGGTCAAGCGCTTGAGCGACTGACGCTGTATCGATCGCATCGTTCATTACCGCATGATCCACTCTTAATGGGCCGGTCCAATTATGGCTCATTCCAAGGATGACAATTTCATGTCCCATTAATTCAATGCCTGATGAGGTACTGGCGCGGCCAGACCAAATATCCAAATCTGAACCAATCCTTGTCGCCTTTGCCGTTGAACGATCAATCTCGCCTAACGCCAAAGCGACACCCAGTGCAGATGCACCGCGCGAAAGCCCCATAGATCTTAAAGTATCTGTTGTTGCAACTGGATCGCGCGCAGCAGCAATGCGGTCAGCAGTCAGGAGGGGACATTTTACTTGGACAAAATGGACATCCGCAGGCCCAGATAGCCCTGCCAATTTGATTGCCGCGCTAACGGTTTCAGCCACACACTCTATCTGCGCAAACGTTCCCAGTTCATGCGGATCGATATCATCAGAGAGCCCGGTTCCAATGGCCATTGCCGGGCCGGGTCCATTATCGTCCAGCACCTCAAACGTTACAATATGAGGCGATAGCCCGCCTTCGGTTCCACCTGACATCACCATGCTGACCATAGTGGCGTTTTCGCCGAGTTCCTGAGTCAGAGCAGAGACAGCAAACCCACGTGTGAAGTCGTTAACACAGCCGTTACCCTCAGTCTTGCCGATGATCGCAACGAGTTTGCCGAGGTCCAAGTCGCCCGCATCAATAAGCGCGCGCAATCCCGATGTATCATCTGGCCCAGTTGTCGGTATCCGGTGAATGCGCGCGCGTGGCATCGGCTAGGCCTTGGGTCGGTAAAGATCAGAGGGACCATGACATCTTTTGATATCAGGCGCGCTGGTAATCGTTTTGGCAGCCGTTAGCCCAGTTGTACGAAATGCTTCGACATCCCAACCAACAGGCTTACCATGCGACATGGTCATCTTGCCGTTCACCACGACAGCATCGACCTGACCACGGTTATAGTATCGCACCAGCTCCCATTCAAAATCATGACTGGGAAGGCATTCAGGGTGCATCATGTCAAGGATCAAAAAATCTGCCGTCATGTCTTTTTGCAATGGACCATGATTACCAGTGCCACCCGTGGCGCGCGCACCTTGGGTAGTCGCGGCATCAACCCATGTCCAAGCAGCGCCACAAGAGAAATCAGACACAGGCATGCCGTGCTCAATCCGCTGGCATGCCTCTGCAGCCATCAAATTCTTGAAGCCGTCCGCCGAGGTTGTATCCGACCCAATCCCAAAGCGTACACCCCTTTGTGCCATTTGCAAGGCTGGCGCGACGGCATTGCCTTTCCAGATACTGGCCAATGGGTTATAGCTGGTCGCTGTGTCAGTCTCGACGATCATTTCGATCTCTGGCTCTGCCACAAGGGTCGTGTGATGCAAGATCACATGAGGTCCAAGGACATCGTATTTGCGTAGTAATTCCGTCGGACGCATGCCGTGGCGCAGGATACACTCGTGCACCTCTGGAAAGTGCTCGTTGGAATGAATCTGAAGTAGGACCCCCTTTGCTGAGCAGAGCGCCGATAGCTTAGCCAATGTTTCCGGCGTGTTGCCCATGAAGGAGCTGCAGCAAACGGATGGCGCAATCAACTCATGTGGGGCGCAGTGGTCGATGTGTGCAAGTACAACGTCTTCGATTTGTGACCAGTCAAAGCTACCATGACCGGTGCCTATATCGCCTGAAAACTCATCTAAACCACAGGCAGAAA
>CAJWEI010000118.1 GCA_913031285.1 uncultured Alphaproteobacteria bacterium
GGAGGCTCAGCTTTTCTAGGTGGCTGGTTTATAGGTAAAATTTTTAAGTCAAAAATTATTCAAATTCCACCTTAATGCCCGAGAATGCATCCGTACGGCTGCCCCCATAATCTTCCAAAAGGTGGGAAACGCTATCAAGCCAATCCAAGCTTTGGTCTTGTACTTCAAAGGTGGCGTTCATATCGTCATATTCAACTATATGAGCATACTCTAGATCATCAATTTTAATTACATTGAAAGACTTCATATATTTCATATGGCTATCTTCAAAAACATGAGCAGCCAAGAAGTCGTCTTCGCACCCTTCTTTTATTTTGAATTTAACAACCGACCAAACTGGAACAGACATCAACGATACTCCAAAGCGAATATGGTAACACCACTATAATTTAAGTCTTCTGGACACGGTAAGAGAACTTGTTACGTAGAAGCTTACATATTCACTAAAGTCCAATTTCTGGCAAAATTGGCATACTTCACATGTTAGAAAAACAATACAAAAAGCCCCACCAATGTCTAAGGAGTTATATTATGGTTCATGCTGAAAATATTTTGAGGATCATACTTTCTTTTTAGCTCCAAAAGCTTTTCATAGTTCGAACCGTAAGCTGATTTAACACGATTTTTATCTTCGTCAGGCATCATCCAATTCACGTATGAACCAGTTAAGCTTGAATGCGGGTTAAGCTCTTTCCAATAACTCGTGGCCCATGACTTTATATCATCAAAGTCTTCCGCATCTTGGCTGACGCCTACAATGACCATTGAATAATTTGATTGCCGATCATTCCACGCCATTGCGTCTGCAGATATATCATGGCAAACCCCATTGATAGGATATAGATGCATGGCCGATTTCCATGTTGGAACATCCTGTATCTTTCGATTATGAATTTCAATCACTTCGGGCGTAATATTGTCGAAATAATCACCTTTCCAATACCATTGGTCCCCAGCTGGATACAGCTCGTTAAATGTTGCATTTAATTCACGCAAAGTTGCCCAGTGTGTTCCGTCCATAATCGGCGGACATTCCTCACAATATGCCTTAATTGGAGCCCAAGCTTCTTCGAATTCTTCTTTAGGCCCATAATAGCACCAAACTACACCACAAAACTTTTGATTATGTAATTCATCTGGAAACGGGGGTGCTGGTGGTATGGTTTGAATCGCAAAAAATCCATAAAGGTCATTCCGTGCTGATTTCATTAGCTTATCATACCAAGTAAATGTTTCCTGTATATCTTTCAGGTCCCAGGCCATTAGACCACAGAAAACGTCATGAACAGGTGCCATGTTAAATACAAAGGACGTAATTATTCCAAAATTACCTCCTCCGCCTCTAATTCCCCAAAAAATGTCTGAATTCAAATTTTCACTCGCTTTGACATAAGAACCATCCGAGAGAACAATGTCTACTTCCACTAAGTTATCGATTGCGAGACCATAGCCACGCGAGATGTAACCGTGTCCACCACCGAGGGTGAGGCCTGAAACACCTGTCGAAGAAACAACGCCACTGGAAACAGCCTTCCCAAATACTGCTGTCGCATTGTCGACATCTTCCCATTTACAACCGGCACCCACCCTTACAGTATTATTTTCGTTATCAACTCTAGTGTATTTAATTTGCGATAGATCAATAACAATTCCTTCGTCACAGATGCTATATCCACTGCCGTTATGGCCTTGGCATCGTACTGCGATTAAGGCATTGGATTCTCGTGCAAAATTGACTGCGGATATTACATCAGCCTCATTCTCGCAATATAGGATAGCTTGTGGTCTCTTATTTATATTTGCATTATAAACTTTCCTAGAATCATCATATTCAGGGTGACTGCTCGAAACAATTTTACCAGAAAAAGTCGTTTCTAACTGGGTGAAATCTAGCATGAAAATCTCCATAAATCCTTATTGTAACGCCCCAACTATTGGCTGAAATTTTCTTTTATGCAAGAAATATCCCATTAATTTGGGTGTTAGATAAAAAGAGTGATTAAAATAATGACAGAAGGTATTTTCAATGTTTTCGTGTTGCTCTGAATTTATAAAAAAATATATTGATCTGAATGAGAAATCATTGGCAAGTTGGCAAAAGATCCAAGAGTATTTCTATGTTGCTAGATGACAACGGCACAAATAGAAATCATGCGAAAGAGGAAACTCCTCTTTGAAGACTTAGAGTGATATAGATGTCCCAAAAGGCTTAGCGAAAGCATACTGGTGTCAGGTGTGTCACGTACAAACAAAACTTTTAAAATTCATTTCCGTAGCAGAACTTTTATTTTCACGTGACGCTGGTGACACTCTTAGAACAAAGTGTCCGAACTGCCTGCTTCACTGTCTTTTTCGTTCATAGCACTGGATCCCCAACGATATCTAACCCCAGCATAATGACGTCCAGCCTTGCTTCTGCCATATGACACCTCCTCGATCTTCAGCATGGATGCTTTGAATTGCTTATCGTCCTGCATGCTGTAACCCATGCGCTGACACCAAGATCGATACTCCTGATACAGGCTAGAAGATTGTACTCTAGACGCTTGTTCCAGCACTAATTGAGCAGCAAAAATTTCTGCACCGTGTCCATGTCTTGTTGGTAATGATCGAGTTGATCCTTAACAATCTGTGGTGGGTTAAGCCCTTGCTCCTGCTACGGTTTAAAAAGGCCTTTATCCTTGATCTGTAATTATATCCTTTACCCTTGCTCAATACCTTTGAGCGCTTAAACACACAGGGGGAGCAAAAAACGAGCGGCCAGAATGATGTAAGGATGGCGGTCACGCATTTTTTCTGAAAAAGGTTCGATAAAAAACTAGGAAATATTTTCTGACTTCACATATTTCTGCAGTGCGTTATTCTGAAACAAATCTCTGGAGGATTAAATGCGTGTTGGTCATTGTGCAGTAATTGAGTTTAATTCGGAATCTGATGCTAAAGAAGAAATCGAAAAATTTGCTCGTTCGCGGTCAACCTTCTTCCCGAAAGCTGAGTTTGTAGTTGATATAGAAACTGGCCCCACATCATGTCTGACTTTGTTAATTTATGAGTCACCTGAGCATTTGGATGCTGAGGTGGGATTGCATAAGGAATACATGGACAGTGTTCGACCCCATGTAAGGGACATATTTGGCTACTCTGGGTCTCTTAAATATTTATCCAACAGGCTGCCTGTTCTGGACGAGATAGCACCAGATGATTAACCCCATGCGCACCTTACTGATAGCTTTAACGATTACACTCGCTACACAAGCAGGATCACCAGATTTAACCGTTAAGGACAGCTAGTTGGATAACCACGCGCATCCAGACAATGCCAACATTCAACGCTGCCCACGCTGTGCAGCTCCTCTGCAGACGGTTGTAGTGCATGGGCATGAATCATGAGCATTCTGTAAATCTAACATCATGGAGTGCTGTAGGTGCGATACGTGTAATACTGATCACAATTTAAGTGTTGGATGTAAGAGGACGTAATTATGAGTTTTGCAGTTAAAGTGACCACAGCATTTGATAATCGCGATATAAATGCAATCGCTGACTTATGTCATGAAGATATGGTATTTGTTGATGATTATGACATGCACGCCCGCGATGATTGGCTTGCCATTATTGCAGAGCAAATTGAAGATGGCAGCATGGTTGATTTTTCACGGGACAGATTTATTGTTGCAGACCGTCGCGATATTTTTGCTATGGAATATGTCCGCGATCTAGAGGGAGTGCCGCATAGAATCACGAATGTATGTTTAAAAAGAGACGGCAAATTCTGGCGGTTCCAAGTTAATCGCGTACCCGTTTGAAGAATAAATTTTGCAAAAAAAAGACCCCGCACAATGGCAGGGTCAGTCCAACAGGGAGGTACAACGCTCAACTGAACGTTATACCAATTAAACGGCTGATATTGATTTTGGATCAGTTTAACAAAGCCACCCTCAATAAATCGGCTTAGCTATCAAATAGCAATTCAGGGAAGCATCCTAGTGTGCGTGAAGTGCGATAAGGTGTTAGCTTTGAACTTCGCCAATAAGAACTGTGGGTTGTCCATCATAGTAATTTGGAACATCCGCAAATGCTGGCCCCGCTTCAGCCATTGACGCTTCCAGAGCCGCTTGATCTTTGTAAATTATGGTTGCTATTGCATGAAAAGGAGCGGGAGTATCTCCAGCACCTGATAAGCCTTTCGTAACTTGGACACTTTCCCAATGCTTACCCATGCCGCTGCTTATAAGTTCCATGTGATTTTTCATGTAATATTCATGATTAAAAGTTGTTCCGTTTTCGGTGGAGTAAACAACCTGCAGTGAAACTGCCATTTTATTCTCCCTGTGGATTAATGTTCATAATATCACTTTGAACGATGGCGGGGAATGGGTCAAAGGCTACGTCAGGTAAAGCATAAAGCAAACCCGCTCATATCAGTCACTGATACGCTGGAAAGGCGTCAGCTTGCCGTGTTCAGATCAATGTCATTGAACCAGACGGCATCTGATCCGCGCACCATTAATGGCACTGCGAAGGTAGAAGACAAAGCTAGAGCGGCTTTGAAAGAAGTTGGAGTGGCTGGACTGATTGCCCAGCCAATGAATTAAATTAGAAGCCGTTTACTTCGCCTTCACAGGTTGCTGTGATGGTATTTCCAATTTCTGCTGCTGCTTCTTCTCGGACTGTGGTTAACCCTGCGTGAGCTGTTTCTTTGTCAGGCCACACAACCACGCTCCGTCCAGTGTCGTCACCAGTGTGAATAAAAAACCAGTGGAGTGCGCCGAGGCTTTTCATCTTTGCAGTCATTGTTTTTTCTTGGTCTGATGACCAAGTGCCATCGTTCACTTTCCAATCTGCCGATGTTGCGTACATAGCTTCCTCCTTTGTTTTGCAAGAATAGGGTAACACAGAAAATGACGCGCGGTAAAAGATACAGACACTATTTTCTCCTTTGTTAACGGTCACTAACAGCGCTGGTTACTCTTTAAGTGTCAATATTGACGCTACGAAAGGTAAGTGCATGTGACACGCGGTAAAAAAGTTTGCGCGTTCATTGAGGCGTATTGCAAAATCCCAGAAGGCGCTCAGGTTGGTCAGCCCATGAAGCTGATGACATTTCAGAAGAAGTTTATTCTGGATGTCTATAACATCCCGCATTACACCAGCCGCGCCTATCTCAGCGTGGCTAGAAAGAACGGCAAGTCAGCCTTGATTGCGGCTGTTGTCGTGGCACATTTGATCGGCACAAATGCTGGGTTAGGCATTCATTGAGACCGAGGTTGGGAAAGCTGGAGCATCTGAAAGGAAATTTGCATCAATGTGCATTTGGCTTTCGTAGCAAGCTGTGAAGACAAAATTGTCTAAACCCGTATCCCTCAATGCATTGTGGATATCTTCATCCGTTTCAGATAGCCAATGGCAGAAAAAGAAGTCATCATCGCCAGCCCAAGTTGCAACGCAGCGACATTTATCAAATGTCCACTCCTTTGCCCATTCACGCTTAGTTGACGTATCCTCAGCAATCATAGCGAAAAAGGCTTCTTTAGTTTTATCAGAGTGGAATGTGTGTATTGCCATAAATCTTTTTTGTGACATGTTAAGCCCCCCAGTCTGCAATAAACATGGCAGAACCTAGCGAGCGGGTCAAATTTACACCCCAGACCATGACTTGGTGGCGTTGATTATCAAACTATATTTTTGGCAAACGGATAGACGTACTGTAACACTACTTGCCATATAAATGTTTTCCACTCGATCACTTAAATAATGCTACCAGTGTATCAAATATTGCGATCTCAATAAACGCTTTTGCGTTGAGTGGTTGGTAATGTGAGTTGGGGTGGGGGAAGCATCCTATCTAGCCGCAACTCCTAACGCTTGGGGGGCAAAAACCAGAGCGCTTAAGTTGCTAGTTATCCCGCTCTCACATTTTTTCTGAAAAAGGTTAGTGAAATATTTAGCTAAGAACTTCTTTGGACTTTGGGAATATTTGCTTCTTTAATACTACGTCCCTCGATGAAGTTCCTCAGCTAGAAAATCAAAGACCCTTCGAATGCGGCGACTTGTATTAAGTTCTCTGTGTGAAACGAGCCAGATAGGAAAGATGAGCGGTTCAAGGTTGGGTAGAACACGTTGCACGACTGGGTCTGCATCGCCGATATGAGCATCCAGAATACCGATAGCTGCCCCTTGGCGCACAAGTTCCCACATGACTATGTAGCTTTCCGTCAAAAGTGGAAAGTTCTCCTCGTTCAAATCAAGACCAAGCATTTTTAGGCCTTTTATAAACATGCCGCCATGATCTAAATTCACAAAATCTGCGTGCTTCAATTCTTGGGGCATTGTTGGGTTGCCGATCTTTTCGATATAGTCTGCAGTTGCGTATAGCACTGCGTCAGCATCTCCTACCTTTTTGGCAATCAAATCGGGTTCCGTCGGCCGAAAGTTACGGATTGCAATATCAGCTTCGCGGCGGCGAAGATCGCTCGCATGATTGGCGACAACAATTTCGACATGAATATCTGGTTCTAAAACGCGTAACTTAGCAACAATTGGAGGTAACAACACTGCGGCATAAGTCTCGCTGGCAGAGATACAAATCTTTCCTTTTAACGCTTGCGATTGACCAAGAGCATTCATCGAAACGCGGCCTGCGGCATCCCCCATAGCGCGGACATGATCTAAAAGTTCTACAGCAGCAGGGGTAAGTTGTAGGCCGCGGCCTAGACGTTCAAACAAGACAATGCCAAGCTCTTGTTCTAGCCCAGTGACCTGACGACCAAGCGTTGGTTGTGCCATACCCAACGCTCGCGCCGCTGCAGACAGTGAGCCTTCCTCTGCGGTCACCAGAAAAGCCCTTGCTTTATTCCAATCAAACTTAATCGATCGCCAATCCATGCATATATGCATATAAAAATATAAAAATTAGTCAATTCGCATAAACAAAAAAATGCTCTAGACACGCAGACAATGGCTAGAACCCAGAAGACTGGAACGAATATGACTATTCTCATTGTCGGAGCAAGTGGAGCTACAGGACGTCTGCTCGTGGAAGAACTACTAAACCGCGGCCAAGCAGTTAGGATCGTTGTAAGATCACTTGAAAGCCTGCCTAAAAAGGTAAAAAGCCACGCCAATTTGTCTGTGATTGAAAAGAGCATTTTGGATATGAGTAATACTGACATGATTACTCTTGTGCGGGGATGTCACGCGGTGGTTTCCTGTTTGGGGCACAATCTAACCTTGCGAGGAATATACGGAAGACCCCGCACGCTTGTAACTGACGCGGTCTGCCGTTTGTGCGACGCTATTCGCGAAAACGAACCAACTGAGCCCATCAAATTCATTCTTATGAACACAACTGGGAACAGAAACCAGGATTTGGATGAGTGGATTTCTTTTAGTCAAAAATGCGCTATTGGCTTGCTTCGTTTGGTACTGCCACCCCACGTCGACAACGAAAAAGCCGCTGACTACTTACGCACAAAAATTGGTCAGAACCATCCGCAAATACAATGGGTCGCTGTCCGTCCTGACGGGCTAATCGATGAAACTCAAGTGACGGACTATAAGATTTTCGAGTCCCCAACTCGAAGTGCGATATTTGACGCCGGAACTACCAGTCGTATAAACGTCGCACACTTTATGGCCAACCTGATCAATTCCGACAAAACGTGGAACACATGGACAGGGAAAATGCCGGTCATTTACAACTCGGCGTCAGCTTGAATCGGTAGCTCAATTATTGATTTATACGGAGTCTCGAAAGGTTTCGAGATTTATCAATGACAAGCACCCTACGAGCAACTGCATCGAATAAATTGACGCTGTTCGATTTAAAGACCCGACAAATTGCCGTTCGTAATGCATTCTGGAGGGGCAGCTTCGTCCGCATATCAGACCTTTGTATAGCGCCCAGCGAACGGCAGCAAAGCCCGCAACCCAAGTCCGCTTGCTGGCAAACTGTTTGATCCGGCGGG
>CAJWEI010000119.1 GCA_913031285.1 uncultured Alphaproteobacteria bacterium
TTGCAAGAACACTCAGAATAATTGAAAATTTTCGCATGCTAGCCTCTAGTCTTTTGAAACATATATCATTTTGACGCCACCTTTGAAATAAAAATTCAAGGCACCGGTGTTAGCCGATCTCTCGATTTCCAGCGATCCTGCGTCAATCCGCCCAGAAGGCACAACACCTTGGATAGGTCCTTGAGCAAAGATCCATGTGTGATCAAGCCGAATATCAATTTTTGACGCCCTGAGCTGGTATCCATTATTCGTTATGACAGAAACCGACCCTTCCATCACAACCATCTCAGTATCGTTATACAAAAATCCACTATCAGAAAACATATGGACCGTAACTCCGTCTTTTGTCTCTATTTTGGAGCTTATCTGATCTACAAATGCATTTGAGCCATCATTCCCATCAGGTTTTAACGCATTTGCAGCTACGCTGATTTTATCTCCAGAGCCAGTAACTCCTAAATAGTAGGGAGTGGACATTTGTTGCCCCTTACTACGCTCAATTAATTCGCTCTGGCTAAATGGGATTTCAGTTAGCTCGGGAACCTTTTTCGACATAAGAAACATAATAACCAATAGGCCAAGCGCTACTAATGGCAGGACCACTTTTAAAGTCGTTACCATCATGGAATGGTTAATGTTTCGCATAGTCGCCAAAAGTTACAAACTTTCTAGAATGTTTAATGTGAAAAGATATCTATCTCTGGCCATCCTGCCAAATCAAGCTTGGCCCGCATTGGCAGGAAATCAAAGCAAGCCTGCGCCATCTCAGTCCTATTTTCACGGTCAAGCATTTGGTCGAGACAGTCTCTCAATTTATGCAAATACAGAACATCAGAAGCAGCATAGTCTAATTGGGCCGGCTTAAGTTCCCGCGCGCCCCAGTCAGACGTTTGCTGCTGTTTGGAAATATCTACCTCTAAAAGCTCTTGAAGAAGGTTCTTTAATCCATGTCGATCAGTATAGGTCCTGATCAGTTTACTGGCGATTTTTGTACAATAGACCGGTGACGCAAGGGCGCCGAAAGCATCATGTAAGGCCGCTATATCAAACCTGCCAAAGTGAAAAAGCTTGAGCACATCATTATCTTTAATCAGACGAGTAAGGTTAGGTGCCTCGGTTTGTCCCTGACTAATTTGTACTAGATGCGCCTCACCGTTCCCCGATGAAAGTTGCACCAGGCAAAGCCTATCGCGATGCGGATTAAGCCCCATCGTCTCACAATCAATTGCCACTACGGTTCCAAGATTAAGACCGTCTGGAAGGTCGTTTTGGTAAAGGTGATTCGCCAATTTATATCCTAGTTTTTCAAACACACGACTATCGACATAAAGCCCTGAGCGCGTCGACGCAACAGATTGAACCATATAAGAGTAGAGTCTCTCAAATTAACGTTAAAATAAAAAGGCGGGCCTTAATAGAAATTAATAAAATCCGCATTCTTGCCTTTTATGAACAAACCTCGTGAAACAAAAACAGAACTGGCCTGCAGGCGTCCCTGAAACTATCGCTTTCCCAAAAAACACTCTGTCAGAGAACCTTTTGGCATCAACGCAGAGCTTTCCATTAAGGAAAGCATTAATTTTTTACAGTGCTGAATACAGCTATAAAGAGGTTCTACAAATAGTCAAAAGGTTAAGAGTTTACCTGTAGAGTATGGTATAACTTAAGCCGGATGAGCCCGTCTTGCTTTTCATGCAAAATAGCCCCCAGTTTGTAGTTTCATTTTATGCTATTTTGCATGCTGGAGGCGTAGTCATTCCAGTCAATCCAATGTCAAGACAAGCAGAACTAAACTACATTTAAAAAGATAGAGGATCCCGCCTCATTATAGCCGGCAGCGAAATATCAGAATTTGCTCATTTACCGCTTATAACCGGAGCCATAGAACAACAAATTGTTACAAACTATGCCGATATGACGGATCCTCAACATGACCTTGGTTTGCCAGCGTCTTCACAATCCCGTGACCCTGTCCTGATGCGCAAACTCGGTTACGTGATGTGGCAAGACGCAATAAACTCTGCATATCCAGTACTTCCAGTCTAAAGATCTGCTTCTGACCTTGCTGTCGTACCTTATAGTTCTGGAACAAAGGGTAACCCAAAAGGCTGCATGCATAGCCATTATACCGTTAATGTCACAGCTATTGGTGGTGTTGTCTGGCGTTACCAGATCACACGTTGGCGATCTATTGCTACGATGGCAATTGATTTTGTAAATGACCCACACGTAAAGTCTTATGATCTCTTCCCTAAAATTAGTTGGCGGTGGCGGAGCTGCGATGCCCGCTGCAATTGCCAAAAAACTAAAAGATTTACACGGGCTTAATTATTTAAAAGGTTATGGCCTGACCGAAACGATTGCTGCGACGCACTTAAACCCCGCAAACGCGCCGCGTGCGCAGTATCTTGGCATGGCTGTGTTTGATATAAAATCTTGCATCTCGTCACCACAAGATCATAAAAAGCTTGGACCGAACGAAATCGGAGAAATCCTGATTGCCGGACCGCAGATATTCTTGGAATATTGGCGTCGACCAGAGGCCGCAGAAAAAGCTTTCGTCAAGTTGGACGGAATTACCTATTTTCGTACTTGTGATATTGGCTACGTAGATGAAGACGGATTTTTCTACATGGTTGACCGTCTTAAGCGAATGATCAAGGCCTTGGGCTTTAAAATCTGGCCAGCTGAAGTAGAAACAATATTGCATGGTCACCCCAGAATTGCAGAAGCTTGCGTCATCGCCAGTAAAGATCAACGAAGCGGTGAAACCGTAAAGGCCATAATTGTGAAAAAACGCTAAGTCAGCAAGAAATAATAATATGGTGCAAAACGAGGATGGCCGCATATAAGTGCCCAATTATCATTAAAATTTTAAGGAGCTGCTCAAATCAGGTTCAGGTAAAGTGAAGTGGAGAACTTTGACCAAAAAGGAAAATACGCATTGCTAAATTCAATTATTTTAGCCACCGTTTTGCTCCAAAGCCTATTTTTTTACTTTATTATAATAGAACGTAACGGCATTTTGTCTGGTAACTGTTGTACTTTAGATTAAAGACCACTCTGCTAGTGAGAAATGGAAATAATCATGACACTTGAAAATCTATTTGACCTCAAAGGAAAAGTTGCCCTAGTTACTGGTGGAGCAACGGGCATTGGGCGAATGGCATCGATAGGCCTTGCCTCAGCAGGAGCGCGGGTCCTTATTGCCAGCCGTAAAGCCGAGGTCTGCCAAGCTGTCGCCGCAGATATCAATATAATGGGGCTCGCCGGATCTGCCGAAGGGTTCGGAGGTGATGTAGCCACTCAGAATGGGATTAGCAATTTAATCACGGCGTTAAAATCGCGAACAGACAAGCTTCATATTCTGATGAACAATGCAGGAAGAACCTGGGGGGCTCCTTTGGGAGCATTTCCCTACGATGCTTGGGACAGAGTAATGGCTTTAAATGTGACGGGAATGTTTCACCTGACACAGGGCCTAATTGAATTTCTAGCCGATACAACAGACGCAAACGATCCAGCCAGAGTGGTGAACGTTGGCAGCGTCATGGGAGAAATTCCCATGGGCGATGATGCTTATTCATATGCTATCTCAAAATCAGCAGTGCACCACATGACCAGAATATTGGCCAAAGAGCTTATTGGGCGGAATATCACTGTGAATGCATTAGCACCAGGACCTTTTCAATCTGGAATGACAAAATTTGCGATTGGTGATGATAATAGCTCCAACCGGGTTGGCGCGCGAGTACCTGCTGGGCGCGTTGGCCGACCTGAAGATATTGCAGCCTGTGTACAATTCCTTTGTGGATACGGCGGCTCTTATATTACAGGAGCCATTCTTCCCGTCTCGGGCGGAATAAATGTTTCGACAGGGCATTCTATCTTTGGTGAGGACTAATCTATGTCATTGATGTCTCTTGAGGATTTCACAGACCATGTTGGACAAAAGATTGGAACCTCACGTTGGTTTGTTTTGGACCAGGCCAAAATTGATCTTTTCGCAAATGTGACAGAAGATCACCAATTTATTCATGTCGATTCGGGTTTGGCGGCTGAAACTCCTTTCGGCACAACCATCGCCCATGGATTCCTGACACTTTCAATGCTATCTGCCATGAGCTATGACAGCATTCCACGTATTGAAGGCGTTACAGTGGGCATAAATTATGGTTTCGACAAAATACGCTTTATCACCCCAGTAACCTCAGGTTCTCGAGTACGAGCGCATTTCACGCTTACTGCGACCAACACTGAAAAATCTTCGGAAATAACTAATTTTTTCGAGGTGCGCGTAGAAATAGATGGAAATGATTGTCCAGCTCTCGTTGCTGAATGGATCAGCCGACATTACTTTTAATAAATAGGAAAAAATATGCCAGGTTTGCCCTCAATCTTTTCAAGGCTGCGCCTTCCCGTGGTGGCTGCACCTTTGTTCATTATATCCAACCCCGATTTGGTAATTGCCCAATGCAAATCCGGCGTGGTTGGATCATTTCCAGCTTTAAATGCTCGCGAAAAAGAAGGCGATCCGATCATGCTAGATATCTGGTTGCAAACAATAACAGAAGAACTGGATCGGTATAATCAGGCCAATCCAGATAATCCAGCAGCGCCCTATGCAGTGAATCAAATTGTGCATAAATCAAATGAACGCCTTGAGCGGGATCTTGAGATTTGCGCAAAGTGGAAAGTACCAATTTGGATCACATCTCTTGGAGCTCGGGTTGAAGTCAATGATGCCGCGCATAGCTGTGGTGGCATTGCACTGCATGACATTATCAACAACTGGTTTGCCCAAAAAGCGATCACAAAAGGCGCTGACGGATTAATTGCCGTCGCGGCGGGTGCCGGCGGGCATGCCGGCCAGCTTTCTCCGATGGCACTGATCAACGAAATTCGGGAATGGTTTGAAGGCCCACTTTTATTGTCCGGATCAATTGCAACTGGCCAAAGCATTCTTGCTGCTCAAGCCATGGGCGCCGATCTTGCTTATATCGGCTCACCTTTTATTGCGACGCATGAAGCAAATGCGGAGAAGGCCTACAAACAGATGATCGCTGATTCTTCGGCGGCCGATATTATTTATTCGTCCTTGTTTACTGGTGTTCATGGCAATTACCTTAAGCCCTCAATCAGCAGAGCAGGTATGGATCCAGATAATCTTCCAGCGTCAGATCCATCCACAATGAATTTTTCAGATAAACACGAAAAGCCAAAGTCATGGAAAGAAATCTGGGGTTCGGGTCAGGGAATTGGCGCAATCAAAGAAGTCCTGTCAACCAGTAGCCTCGTGGATCAGTTTCAAGCTGAATACACACAGGCAGGCAAAACGCTTCAAGGTAATATATATGGCTGAACTCTATCTGATCAGGCATGCTCAGGCGAGCTTTGGGGCGGATGATTACGATAAGCTCTCCAAACTGGGTCAGAAGCAAAGCTATGCACTGGGCCAAGCTCTTGCCATACAGGGAGTGCGGCCTGATATTTGGATCAGGGGGGATATGCGCCGACATCGCGAAACGATCAAAGGCATCGCCAAAGGAATGGGGCTTGACACTGTAAAAACAGAAATTCACGCTGGCTTAAACGAATATGATTTTACTGGACTTTTAAACGCGCGCTATCTCAGAAACCCAGCGCCAGAAAATATGCATACGGACCGAAAAACACATTTTCGCACATTGCGCGAAACTGTGTTGGAATGGCAGGCAGATTGTATCGAAAACCCACCAGAAACTTGGGTAGACTTTGAGCAGCGCATTGAAGGCGCCAGAAAATTCATAATGCGCGAAGGGGCAAACACAGTGCTGGCACTCAGCTCAGGTGGTGCAATTTCGCAAATGATTTCAGCAGCCTTGGAAACTCCCAAAGAAATACAAATTCGACTGCAACTGCAAATGAAAAACTGCGCTGTGAACAGATTTATCTTTACGCGCAAAGGATTTTACGTGCATGGGTTTAATGAGTCCCCGCATGTCACGCAAGAAACTAATCATTTTTTGACATATAGTTAGCTTTAGGAGGCCTTATGTCTGATACATCTTATTTAGATACGGTGGCAGTGGATAAATGGCTTTCGGCCAATCTCAGCGGATTTTGCGGGCCCGTTGAAGCCCACAAATTCGCAGATGGTCAATCAAATCCAACATTTGCTTTGAGAGCTGCGAGCGGGGATTATGTGTTGCGCAGAAAACCGCCCGGTATCCTACTAAAATCAGCGCATGCAGTGGATAGAGAGTTTCGCGTCCAAAAAGCCTTGGCAGATACAGATGTTCCTGTTGCTATGATGCATGTCCTTTGCGAGGATGACGCAGTTATAGGCTCGGCTTTCTATGTGATGCAAATGATAGATGGCAGCAACTATGACAATCCAAGCCTTCCAGAATTGTCTTTGGCCGACAGAAAGCCAATCCTACATGAAATGAACCGCGTTTTAGCTGCAATTCATAGCGTTGATATCGTCAAAGTCGGGCTATCTGATTTTGGCCCTGATGGGAATTATTATCGGCGCCAGACCAACCGCTGGACAAAGCAATATCGGGCAACAGAGACCGAAACTATTCCACAAATGGATGAGTTGATGGTCTGGCTAGATGATAATATGCCCTCTGATGACGGTCAACGTACATTGGTACATGGAGATTATCGCATTGATAACATGATATTTTCCAAAACGGGCGCAGAGTGCCTAGCCGTTCTGGACTGGGAGTTATCGACTATTGGTCATCCCTTTGCAGATCTAGCAGCCGTTATAATGCAATGGTCGATGCAAACAAGCAAAGAGGGTCGTGGGCTTGCTGGAATTGACAGGAATGCACAGGGATTGATGGAAGATTTCGAATTTATCGATCGTTACTGTGACATCCGTGGAATATCTGGAATTGAAAACTTTGGGTTTTACTTGGCCTTTTGTTTTTTTCGAATGGGCGGTATTTTACAGGGTGTAAAAAAACGAGCATTAGATGGAAATGCGTCAAACCCAGAGCGCGCCCTGCGCGTGGGAAGCTATGTTAACGATTGCGCAAATGCCGGCCTGAAAGCGGCAAAAACAATATGACTTTATTTGAAGAAAAAAACCTTCCTCTTCATAACGAAGCCCCTTATCCGCTTCAAAATCATCTCGGGTTTAAGCTGACAGAATGGCGTAAAGACTTCTGCCGTGTAGAATTACCGCTAAAGCCCTTTTTGTTAAATAGATATGGAATTCCACATGGTGGGATAAACGCAACCCTGCTTGATACCGCTATGGGATACTGCGCCTGCTATTCAGAAGATCCCAATACGCCAATATTTGCAATGACGCTCAGCCTTACAGTCAATTACTTAGGGCAAAGTACTGGCAACACTCTTATCACTGAAGCAAATCGAACAGGGGGCGGCCGCAAAACATTTTTTGCCCAAGGCAGTGTAACAGACGATACCGGACAGATAATAGCCACAGCAACAGGCGTATTCCGATTTCGTTTGGGCGCTAATTAAAACGCTAAATAGAAAGAATCTATATGTCAGAGACCATGCAAAGGATTGCCTTGGCAGAACGCCCGATCGGCGCGCCAAGCTGCCATAGTTTTCTCTTAGAAACGATTGGAACCCCAGCTTTAGGTGACAATGACGTTCTCGTTGAGATTGAATATATATCGCTTGATCCTTATATGCGCGGTCGTATGGATGATGCGAAATCCTATGCAGCCCCAATTCCGGTTGGAGGAACAATGGAAGGTGGTGCTGTGGGTCGGGTAATCGCTTCAAATTCATCCAAATTTGCTATTGGTGATTACGCATTTGGCCAGCTTGGCTGGGCAAGCCATGGTTGCGCCCAAGCAGGTGAATTGCGCAAGCTCGACCCTGGATTAATGCCGATCACAACGGCACTTGGTGTTCTTGGCATGCCAGGGTTTACTGGATGGTACGGATTAAAAGAACATG
>CAJWEI010000120.1 GCA_913031285.1 uncultured Alphaproteobacteria bacterium
CGCGGTCATGTTGAATAACGCGGCCATCCAACCCGGGCTCAGGCTCACCTTGAAACGCCCAATTATGCGTTGTGCTGGTCAGGTTTGACAACACGGCCGCCGGCATTTTGAGCGAAAGCGCGCCCGTATCACGGCCGGCCTCAATCAACAAAACCCGATTGCCTGCATCACTGCTGAGGTGATTGGCCAAAACACAGCCAGCCGATCCTGCCCCTATAATGATGTAATCGAATTCCATTTCGACATTCTCCGCAAAATTTCGCCCAATCCACGCCTTGTTTGATTCTTGAACCGCCTGCGTGGACGTTTTGTTAACTATTCTTTTAAAGATATACTTACCGTTTGACAATATACTGACCAAAGGTTAGTAAAAATTGAATACTGACTGGAGACGTTGGTGCAACTCAACTCGGCTTTAGCATGTGTAAAAATTCCGACCGGACTAAATTTCGGCCCGGTTGCCTTGGCGCGTTTGGAAACTTGGATTACCGCTCCCGAAATGGGGGGCGATGAATGGGGGCACGTAAAATCATGCTTATTCGTTCGCCTCACCACGAAAGACGGAATATATGGCTGGGGTGAAGCTTTTGTGCTGCCCTATCGTGAAAAAGCGGTTGCAGAAATCATTCATGCGCTGGGTCGCTCAGCAAGCAAATTAAAATCTATTTCACCTTGGGCATTTCGTGATCTGGCAAAGCAAGCCGCCGCGCGTCATCAGAGCATAGAGTTTAGCGCCGCGAGTAGCGCGTTGGAAATGGCCTTATGGGATATCTTAGGCAAACTTTTGAACGCACCGCTCTGCGACTTATTGGGCGGCAATCACAACCGCGCCATTCCAATCTATGGAAATATCTGGAGCACCACGCAATGGGATGTCGCTTCGCTTGAAACGCGCGCAACCGATCTTGTCGCCCAGGGGTATAGGGCAATCAAAATCCACCCCATGTTAAACCACACGGCGCAAGACGCCGCAAACTGCGTAAACCAGGTGCGCGCCGCAATAGGCGGTGACATTGCGCTTCTGGTTGATTTGGATTCCCAAAACAATGCCGACGCCGCAATAAAAATTGCACAGGCAATCAAACCCGCGCACCCCTATTGGTTTGAAGAACCCATCGACGGCAGCGACATCCAGGCCCTTGCTCAGATCCGCAAAGACACGGGGCTGCGCGTTGTGACGGGTGAAAAACACTGCGGTCTGGAACATTTTCGCGCCGTACTGGCTGCAGGTGCCGCCGATATTCTAAACCCTGATATAGCCGCAGTAGGGGGGATTTTGGACCTGCTTGAGCTTGCAGAACTGGCCGATCAGCAAGGCGTTCAGATCTCGCCACATTGCTGGAATTCTATGACTGTTGCGGCCGCGGCGATGCTCCATGTTTGCGCGTCAATCCCCAACGCTGAACTGGCCGAAATATATCCCGAATATATCCCATATGGCGAAAAATTTGCGCTTAAAGCGTTCCATCTGGCAGGAGAGTATGCCCATCTTTTATATAAGTCGGGGATTGGTGTTGACCTTAATGTATCGGCTCTGCACAATCTGTGTGAGCATCATCAATCCACTTGCCTGAGCCTTGCGGAGGCAACCTGTTGAACGCATCCCTTGAAGTCAAAGCGAAACTTGCCTGCCTTTATGCAGGCGCTGTGTGGGGGTTATTCTGGATTCCCCTTAGGGCTCTCGAAGAGGCAGGCATTCACGGTCTTTGGATCACCGTTGTCTATTTTCTTATACCGACAATCTGCCTTACTCCCGTTACCCTAAAGCGATGGAAGCATGTCAAAAAGGGCGGGCTTTCATTGCAACTAACCGCAATGTTATCGGGCGGAGCATTGCTGCTTTACTCAACGTCAATCGTATACACGGATGTGGTGCGAGCCATGCTGCTGTTTTATCTCACGCCGATATGGGCGACGATATTGGCACGGATCTTTCTAAACGATGCGATCACCCCAAGCCGCATACTTGCTATGGCGATGGCCATTCTAGGCATGTTGACCATTTTTGGTCTGGGCGCGCGGTTTCCCATCCCGCAAAATATAGGGGATTGGCTTGGTATTGCCTCGGGGGTTCTTTGGGCGATAGCGACGGTGCGCCTGCGCATGTCTGAAAGCCATTCAGCCATCGAGTTGACGGCCGGTTTTTTTCAGTGGTCGCTGATCTTTTCGGCAAGCGCTGCCTTTTTGCTGGCCCCCGCTTTTATACCAAGAGTTGAGCAGGCTTTACCGGTGCTGCCATTACTACTTATTTTCATGGCTCTTCTGGTTTTGCCCGGAACCTATGCCTCGCTTTGGGGCCCGAAATATCTGAGCCCGGGTATCGTTGGCCTATTGTTCATGACCGAAATCGTCGTTGGAGCAATTTCGGTGGCGCTTTTGGCTGGCGAACCCTTTGGTATCCGTGAACTAACGGGCGTTTTGCTTATCGCCGGGGCGAGCATGCTGGAACCACTTTTGGGGCTCCGTCGTTCTCGTCGAAACCTCCATCCAATTGATTAAACGGCGCTCTAAATTTGCAGGAATTTTTCTTTAAAAGCCTTAGAGCCCAGCGCAATATCTGCAACCGCCTCAATCTTCTTGCGGGCCTCTTTATGCTTGGCCGCGCTTATTTCATCAAAAGGCAGCATTTTTTCGATGGCAAATTGCATTTCCGATATGGCCATATTGGTCTCGACCGGGTGCGGCAACAGGCCAGCGCGCACCCAAATGCCATCAATATGGACCCCCAGATGGCGCGCCACCTGCTCGGCCTCCTGTTCTGGCAAAAAATGTTTTAACTCGTGCATCAAGTTGCTTCTGATGCGTTCATTATTGGCAATCTGAACGCGCTGGCATTCTGTATTATGGGGCACTTCAGAAATCAGAGACACCCAAGCTTGGCACACTTGACGGTTAAAAATAGTTTCAAAAAAATTGGCGACGATAATCGCCCAGAGCCGTTCATACGGGGTTTCGGCATAGCGGTATAATTCAACAACGGATCCGCTGAGCAACGTGTTAGATCTTCGAAACACGGCCTCAAGCAAAGCACTTTTATCTTTAAAATGGTGCAACACCACACCTTTTGAAACACCCGCAATATCGCCAACTTTTTCCAATGTGGTTTTCCGCAAACCGTATCGAATCACCGCCTCAAAGGCGGCACGGGACAGTTCGACGCGTCTGATAGCTCGGATGGAACTGGTTCGCATGTGGGAGCACCCTCAGAAATCTACATTGTTTTTATGGGCATAGTTTTGACGAAAAACCTGCTAAACACAACCATTGACACAAATTATTGTCTAATGGTAAGTTTTATGTACATTTAGAAAGATAAAAAAGCGAAGCTTTAAGCAAATTTCAGCAGAAATTAGGGAGGAAAAAATGTTAAAAATTTCAAAGCTAGTCAGCTTTGCTGTAACGGCAGTTGTAGTATCTGGGCAGGCACTTTTCGCGGGAAATGTTCCTGAGAGTAATGATCCGATTAAAGTAACAATTCAGGATTGGACGGGTCAGCACTTTTCGACACATGTAGCTGCAGGCCTTTTGAAGGAAATGGGTTACAATGTGGAAATAGTTGTTTCTGATGCTATCACCCAGCATCCAGCTATTGCGTCCGGCAATATCAATCTATCCACTGAGGTTTGGACAAATAATGTTGGTGGCTTGTATGATGGCTTGGTAGAAAAGGGAGATATTGTGGTAGTTGGCGAGTTAGGGCTTTCTCCAAAAGAGGGTTGGATTTATCCACCATACATGGAAGAAAGATGCCCAGGACTTCCAAATTATAAAGCACTTTATGAATGTGCCCAAGCTTTCGGTTCTGCTGAAACTTTTCCAAAAGGTCGATTGATAACATATCCTGCGAGTTGGGGAACGCGTTCTAGAGATATAATAGCTAGTATAGAGATGCCTTTTGAGCCGATCCCAGGTGGCAGCGAAGGTGCTATGGTGGCAGAAATAAAATCAGCATTGTCAGCGCAGGAACCAGTCATCATGATGTTTTGGCAACCACATTGGTTATTCGCGTCATATGATTTTAATTGGGTAGAATGGAACGCAATCGAAGGTAAGTGCGTCGAAGAATCTCAAGAAAAAGATACTGCCTGTGGTTTCGAGCAAGCTAAAGTGCAAAAAGTAGTTTCAAAAGGGTTTGAAGATAAATGGCCTGCTGCCTTTAAAATGTTTAACGCTATGCGGCTAACGAACGCAGATGAAAACGCAGCAATCTTAGAAGTAGACGAAAAAGGTAGAAAAGTAGAAGAAGTGGCCGCAGAATGGATCGCAGAAAATAAAAGTATCTGGCAGACTTGGATGAATTAAGGCTACTTGTCTGCCAAAAAATTATCTGAGGGACGTCACTGTCCCTCAGAATTTTCCGCTATATAGATATAGACATGAAGAATAATCTAAAAGAATCAAACAAGGTTAAAATGTCGTGCCAGAACGTTTGGAAAGTTTATGGCAATAACCCGGATCATTTTTTTCGCAATGACTCCCACGGGGGAAGCGACCCATCAGCCTTAAGTAAACATATATCAAATAATGGTCACATAGTGGCAAACGCGGATGTGAGCTTTGATGTTCACACCGGTGAAATTTTTGTAATTATGGGGCTTTCCGGTTCTGGTAAATCTACTATTGTCCGTTGCCTTTCGCGTTTAATCAAACCCAGTTCTGGTCAAATTTTTCTGGATGATGAGAACCTTCTAGAAAAAAGTGAGAAAGAATTAATTCATCTAAGAAGGCATAAAATGGGAATGGTTTTCCAAAATTTCGGATTGTTACCACATTTGAATGTTATTGAAAACATTGCGTTCCCTTTGAAGTTGCAAGGTTTGAAAGAAAAAGAGAGGATAAATAAAGCTGAACGAGTAATTGAGTTAGTAGGATTAACTGGAAGAGAAAATAATTTCATTAAAGAATTATCAGGTGGTCAGCAGCAGAGAGTTGGAATAGCAAGATCACTTGCCGTAGAACCTGATGTTTGGTTTTTGGATGAGCCATTTTCCGCCTTGGATCCTTTGATCAGGAAACAAATGCAAGATGAGTTTTTACGGATACAGTCAATTCAAAAAAAATCAGTAGTCTTTATAACTCACGACTTTCAAGAAGCATTAAGAATTGCCGATAGAATAGCCCTAATGCGAGATGGACAAATAGTACAACTTGGAGAACCTGTAGATCTTATTTTAAGTCCCAAAGATGATTATGTCAGGGAATTCACCAAAGATGTTCCATGGGAACGCGTTTTGCAGGCTTCGGATATAATAGACAAAAATAAAAAAGTTTCAGAAACAGCTGAGCAGGTACTATTTGATATGCCTGTTTCAAAAATGCTCCATTTACTTTCAAAAAAATCAATTGGTGTAGCAGTCGTGGACAGTCTTGGAAAAAAGGTCGGTATGGCCACGGCTCAGAGTTTCGTTGCTGCTTTAGCAACAGCAGAAAACTAAATGAAAAATGAAAATCTTATGAGATCTGCAATCCTTGAAAAGAAGACTTTAAACTGGATTGCGATAATCCTTATAACCACAATTTTTTTAATATTTAAGGAAGAATGGAGTTGGTCAACGAAATATCCGAAGGAACTTATTGTGCCAATTTCGGATTGGATAAATTTTTTGATGGAAAAGTTTGTTAATAAATTTGGCTGGTTTTTCCTAAACATATCTTGGGTTTTGAGTTGGCCTATAAATGCTGCACAATGGCTCTTACACAGTTTACCTTGGGTAGTAATTATATTTTTAGTCACCTTCACAGCCTATTTATCTGCAGGTCTAAAATTGGCGTTATTTACCCTATGCTCTGCTTTTTACATGGTTCTAATAGGATACTGGGAAGAAAGTATGAATACCCTTTCGCTAGTAATTATATCCGTTCCAATGGCCGTATCAATTGGCTTTGGTTTAGGCGTTTGGGGACATTTTTCAAAACGGGCAGAAAAAATAATAATGCCAATCCTTGATATATTCCAAACCGTCCCCACCTTTGCGTATCTTCTACCAATTCTACTTTTATTTGGCTTTGGAACGGTAGTGGGTTTGATTGCTAGTGTTTTGTATTCATTTCCTCCAATGGTGCGGAACACGATACTAGGGCTAAAAAGAGTTCCGGCCAACATTATTGAGTCTGCAATTATGTCTGGGGCAGATCCAAAACAACTTTTCTGGCAAGCGATGTTGCCTTCATGCAAAAAACAAATTCTTCTAGGTATTAATCAATCAACAATGGCAGCTTTGAGCATGGTCATTATCGCAGCAATTATTGGAGGGACAGCCGATATTGGTTGGGAAGTCTTGTATTACATTAGAAAAGCTGAGGTTGGACAGAGTTTAGTTGTCGGAATGGTTATTGCTTTAATGGCTATAATTATTGATAGAATAACTACAGGTTTCGCCCTTAAATCTGATCAAGATAAAAAACTTCCTGCTTTTCAGAAAATTACCAAGATTAGTTATTTAAGTTTTGCTTTCATTGGGAGTGTAAGCTTATTTATATTTGCAACGTTTTTTGAGATCTTGGATGCTTGGCCCTATGATCTAAGTGTATGGGTAGCAAGCCATATCAACCATTTGTTTGATGCTTTTGTGGAAACATTTAGAGCTGAAATTAAGCAAATAAAAAACTATTCGTTATTTTTTATTATGTTGCCAACCAAGATTGGGCTCCAACAAGCTGTAAGTCCGTTTACTTGGGGCTTTCAACTAGAGACGATGCATAAGATTTTGTACTTTGGTTCTTTTTTAGTACTTTCGCTTTGGCTCTTGAAAAAGAAAAAAAATGAAGTTTTTGTATTCACCCTTTTGTTTATGATCTTCATCTACACCGGATTAACACAGATGCCTTGGCCACCACTTCTGATCATTTATAGCTTTTTCGCTTGGCAAATAGGTGGGTACAAGCTGGCATTGGGAACTTTTATTGGTCTTGGTTTTATTATTGTTGTCGGAATGTGGCCAGAAGCTATGCTTTCAGTTTATCTCTGTGGAATTGCGGTAGTATTTTGTTTTATCATGGGAACATCTTTAGGTATTTGGGCAGCACATAATTCTATTGTTTCAGCTATTGTCAGGCCCATAAATGACACTCTGCAAACTATTCCTTTATTTGTGATTTTAATTCCGTTTGTAATGCTGTTTAAAATTGGTGATTTTACAGCGCTTTTAGCAATTATAATCTATGCCATAGTACCTTCTGTTCGTTATGCCGAACATGGCATTAGAAATTTATCTAGTGAAGTCATCGAAGCTTCTAAAATGATGGGCTCAACAAGAATGCAATTACTTTTTCTCGTAAAAATACCACTGGCGATGCCCGTTATAATGTTGGGGTTGAACCAAACAATTATGTATGGGATCGCGATGTTAGTCATCGCTGCGTTGATAGGTACAAATGGATTAGAGCAGATTGTATTTATCGGGTTAACGGATGGCAATATGGGCAAGGGCTTGATTGCGGGAATATCTTTGGCGATTATCGCGATGATCGCAGACCGAATGACCGCTGCCTGGAGCGTAAAGCTGCAGGAACGCTACACATCAAACCCAGCCGACTGAAGGTTAGCGCTATGGTGAAAGAAACTGCACTGCCCCTGACAAGTACGCATTGGGGCACCTATCGCGCCAAGGTCGCAAATGGCCGCGTGCAAGAGCTGCAACCCTTTGAACATGATCAAGACCCCTCGCCCATCGGGCCGGGCATTTTGGATGTGCAGCATGGGCCAACTCGCATAGATATGCCTATGGTGCGCAAAAGCTGGTTAGAGGGTGGAGCTGGCAATCGCGCCGATTTGCGCGGGCGCGAGCCGTTCGTGGCCGTCAGCTGGGCGGATGCGAACCGTCTGGTTGCGGATGAGCTTACGCGGGTACGCCGCG
>CAJWEI010000121.1 GCA_913031285.1 uncultured Alphaproteobacteria bacterium
TGCAGACCATGCAGAAAAGATTGACCTAGTTTTTCCAGTAGTAGATCCTAAGCAAGAAAATGAATTGTCAGTCCTGTTGCCTGACATTGCCACAGTTTCTAATCCGCTTGACTATACAACTCCAATCTGGGGGCAAGCAGAGATGACCTACCCAGTATTTGCAAAAGCGATTTCGGCGATTGAAGCTGATACTGCAGTCTTAGTGCAGGATTACCCAGCAGCGGGACTAGACAGCTCTAAAGGGTTTTACAGAGCGGATGCTCTCGCATTTGCGGAGGCAACTCAGGAAAAAGGTTTGCCTGCATTAATCTGTGCGACTTTACCTGAAAATATGGATTTAGAGACCCGCCAACTTCTAATTGCAAAGGGTGTAGCTCCAATGCAAGGTATTCACGAAACCTTGAATGCCATTGAGGATTCTGCCAACTGGAGCGAAGCACGGTCTCACATATTATCGGAAAAGCCCGAATATTTATTGCCAGCAATTCCGAGCAGTGAGCGGAGGGTTTTATCGGAGAGCGATAGTAAGCGATGGTTAAAAAGAAATAATATTAAAGTACCAAAAGGGAGGTCTGTATCATCGAAGAAACTTGGTGAGGCGGCACTCGAAGTGGGATATCCAGTGGCACTAAAGATGATTAGTCCGCGACTGGTGCACAAAACTGAAGCTGGAGCAGTAGCGCTTAACATTGAAGATAAAAATTCGTTAAATCGTGCAGCTGAAAAGATGAAAATTGATGTAAGTGCCTATGACGCAAAGGCCGCTAGTGACCTATTTTTGGTTGAGGAAATGTCACCCAACCCCTTGGCTGAACTGATAATTAATATGCGTCAAGACCCGCAATTTGGAGCTGCTCTAGTACTAGGTAGCGGAGGTGTTCTGGTTGAGTTGCTAGCTGTCTCAGAAACTTTGCTTTTGCCAACGCGGCCGGTTGAAATAATCCGCGCAATTAAAAGTTTACGGGTTGGGCGCTTGCTTGAAGGTTTTAGAGGTCGGCCCGCTGCAGATATCCCGAAGTTGGCTGAGGAAATCTATAAGCTCTCCACTGTCTTTCAGGAAAACATAAAATCTATAGCGGAAATTGAAATAAACCCTCTTTTTGTTTATCAAACTGAAGTCACTGCTATTGATGCATTAATCCAAGTTTCGCTCACAAAGTGACATAACATCGAGGGAGCCATGTTTATCTGAAAATTAGATTTGTAAGGTTTGCAAAGCAAATGTACAATTTTTACTAATTTTATATCGTGTAAACCGGATTAAAATCTTTCTATAATCTGAAGGATGTTCTTCATACTAGTGTGCCGCTTTTTGTTTATGGTTGAAAAGTTGGATCCGCATTAGAAATAAACGCTGTATTATCCAAAAAATCGTGGAAATGTACTATACTGGAATGTTTATTTATATATATAATTCCGTAGGCGGGCGGTTCATGACTGCGCACTAGAATAGGCGTTTGGGTCATTTTTAAAGCCACCTGATGAGCAGTGCCGCGAATAGAAGAAAAAGAAATTCCGTTCCAATTGCCCGCAGTGGGCCGGTGAACATGGCCAAAGAACATATGTTTTACATTTTTACATGGCTCAAGTGTACGGGCAAGTAATTCGTCACCATATATTAAGCGCATACGGTCCATATTGGGCAAACCGATCTCTAGTGGTGGATGGTGCAGAAATAGGTAAACTGGACGCTCCCCGTTGGTCAACAGCACGTCTGCAAGCCATTTCGCACGGTCCTCACAGAAGCATCCAAATTTTTCCCCTTCTGCTACTGTGTCCAAGAAAATAAAACGTCCGATACCAAGATCCAAGCAAGATTGGATGAAACCATTTGGATCAATCGGGGTGTCTGGAAATACCGAAAGAAGATTTTTACGAATATCATGATTACCCACCATTAGGCGATATGGGATCGACAGCCCTTTCAGAATTTCACCAAGGGCCTTATATGACTCAATCTGGCCTTTATGAGACAAATCACCTGAGATGACACAAAGCTTCGCATCTTGATGATTTAATTCTATGTCTTTGATACAGGCAGACAATCGATCAAATGGGTTGACACCATGCATCTCGCGCTTATGCGGAACCAAATGCGGATCTGTAATCTGAATGATTTTCATGATTGAAACGGCATTTTTCTAGGACTATTTGAGCCGGTTTTTAATATTAGTTCGTGGTGTTCAATAATATAGTCACGTCGTTGCGCCGCAGTTAATAATTGTTTGGTGTAGTTATTCTTGGTGTATTCAAAAAGTGCCTCCGTTTCTCCTGTTTCCAGGATCAAGCCTTGGCGCATGACTGCTGTCCTATGGGAAACTTCACGGATGACCCCCAAGTCGTGACTTATAAATAGGCAGGCGGTCTGATTTTTTCTTTGCATAGCCATCAGTAGGTCAAGCACTTGGGCTTGCACAGACACATCAAGTGCTGAGGTGATCTCATCGCAAATTATCAGATCAGGGTTGGCAGCAAATGCACGTGCGATGGCGACCCGCTGCTGTTGCCCGCCTGAAAGCTGTCTTGGGTAACGTTTCAGAAAGTCAATAGGCAGTTCAAGATCTTCTAAAAGCACGACAGCCCTATCAGTTGCTTCGCGTCGACTTACCCCAAAAAAGCCCATTATAGCTCCAGTTAGAATTGTTCCAACGCGATGGCGCGGGTTGAGTGAGGAGAGAGGATCTTGAAAAATTAGCTGAATGCGTCGGAGAACTTCAGGAGGCCTATTTTCTCCCTTTGGATGAAGTAAATCATTAGTGAAATAAATTTCTCCACTTATCGGAGACTGCAAACCTGAAATAATATTAGCAACGGTCGATTTGCCACTGCCAGATTCTCCAACCAGACCTAGAGTTTCACTTTTTCTAATATTGAATGAGACGTTTTTTACCACGATTTTTGGTGCAATTTTCCGAAACATTTGTCTGATGGACCATTGAGGCTTGTAAGCAAATGAAAGGTCTTTGACTTCCAATAGCTTGAAACCCAGCTGTTCCTCCGCGATCTTCTCTCTTTGCGGTGGTTCATCAACTCTTGGAATTGCCGCGACCAGTTGCCGAGTATATTTTTCTTTTGGCTGTTCAAAGATTTTATCGGCATAACCTTGCTCTATCGTTTTTCCATCATGCATAACTAAAACGCGGTCACACATATAGTTTGTTAAAGTCAGGTCATGGGTTATGTATACTATAGCAGTGTCAATCTTTTTTCGCAGATCTTTTACTAGTTTAAGAACCTGCATTTCTGTTGTTGTATCTAGCGCAGTTGTTGGTTCATCCAGGATCATTACTGCCGGCTGGCATGCTAACGCAGCCGCAATTACGACCCTTTGACGCTGTCCTCCCGAAATTTGATGAGGGTAACGTTTATAAATCGTCTCTGGTTCCGGTAATCCGGTTTCTTCAAATAAGGAAAGCGTTTCTGTTTTTGCATGAGCAGCGCTCAAACCGCGGTGAAACTGCAAAATCTCACGCAAATGAGCACCAACAGTTAGATGGTATGTAAGAGAACTGAGTGGGTTTTGAGGTACGATTGCCACTATTTCACCCCTTAATTTTTGAAGAGCGGATGGACTCAGATCAAAAACAAACTTACCCGCCAATTCGATGCTGCCACCTAAAACTTCACCTCCAGGACGCAAGTAACCCATTAATGCGCGAGCAATCGTTGATTTGCCGCAACCACTTTCACCAACGATGCCTAACGTTTCTCCTTTTTCCAGAGTGAACCCAACGCCATCAACTGCTAAATTTGTTTGCCGTTGAACATCAACGTATCCAACTTTCAGATCTTTAACTTCGAGAATTGGCATCTTAATTTAATCCCCGCGCAGCATCCAGTCCCATAGCATTCGCAAGGCCATCACTGGCCAAATTCAGACCAACAACTAAAGTGCTTATTAACAATGATGGGAGCAGGACTAACATTGGCGCAGCGTAAATAGTTTTAACCGCTTCTGCAATCATCAAGCCCCAGTCGGGTGTTGGAGGAGATATCCCGAGTCCAAGGAATGATAGAGCGCTGACAGCGAGAATAGAGGATGACATCCGCAGAGCAAATTCGACGGTAATGATCTCTATGCAGTTCGGTAAAAGCTCGCGCAGGAAGATCCTGAATACTGACATGCCGCGCAATCGTGCAGCCTGCACGTAGCCGAGTGGAACAATAGTTAGTGCATGCGAGCGGATCACCCGGATGGCGCCGGGCATATAACTGAACCCAATAGCAAAGATTAAAACTGCTTCTGATCGTCCAAACCCAGTCACAATTAACGCAACGAATAAAATACCTGGGATCGCAAGCATAGTATCGACTATCCTCATTACAAAGTCGTCATAGTGACCGCCTAGGTAGGCAGCCGAAATCGCTAGAAAACTAGCGCCTGCCATCGATCCGGAAATTGCCACAAGAGCCACAAACATTGAGGTACGTCCCCCCATCATCAATCGGGAAAGATAATCCCGACCGATATTGTCAGTTCCAAGTAGAAAATCTGGTGTCCCAATTGGCAACATTGGGAATCCTACGATACTGGTTGCCTCATATGGGGCAATCCAAGGTGCCAAAAATGCGACTGTAGCGTGCAATAGTACAATTGCTATACCAACCATTGTGCCAGGACTGCTTTGTATTCTGTTCCAAGTGGTTGCTTCGCTCATGCTGATTTCGCACTTCGCACTCTCGGGTCAAGGGCAATGATAGCAAAGTCAGCCAGCAAGTTCATGAAAATTATGAAAGAAGCAGACCAGAAAGTTATTCCTTGTACAACATTAACTTCCCTTCGCGCAACAGCTTCTATTAGTTCACGACCAAGCCCAGGGTAGCCAAAGACTCTCTCAACTACGACCAATCCAGCAAGAAGCCCAGAAATATAAAGTGCCAAAGAATTTAGCATTGGAATAATTGAGGCTGGTAAAGCATGTCGAAAAACTACCCACTTTTCTGGAAGGCCCGACAACCGCGCACGCTCAACAAACTCACTGTTCATGGTCTCTATAAATCCAGCCCGCAATAATCTACTTTGATGTGCAACATGCCCTATAATGACCGTCAAAGCGGGTAGCAGTGAAACAGCCAGTAGTTCGGAAGTTGATGCATTGCTGAAGACTAGGATTACAGCTGGAAAAAACGCCAACCAGACTGCAAATAGTATAATTAGTACGTTACCTATCACAAAGTCAGGGATTGAATATCCTACCAAAGTTAACGTTGATACTGCCCCATCAGTGCGGCTGCCACGTTTATAACCAGTTATCGAGCCGATAATGAAGGCAGTCGGTAAGGTAAAAGCAGTAATTATTGCACCCAAAATTACCGAATTCAAAAGAGGATGCCAAATTAGATCAACGATATCGTTTCCATCAATCAGGGTCTTACCTAAATCGCCAAAAATAGCTCCTGAAAACCACTCCCAAAACCTTACCCAAGCGGGCCTGTCGAGACCAAACCTTTGGCGCATCTCTTCAATGTCTGCGTCGGACATGACAGCAAGATCATCCGCCGAAAGATAAACATCGATTGCATCGCCAGGTAACACTTCGGTTGCGACAAATACAAAAACCGCTACCATAAACAAAATTAAAAAAGAAAGCGTCAATCGACGCACCAAAGCCATCAACACGTTACATCTCCAGAGTGGTATTTCCCTGATTTAGAATACAAAAGGCAATTTTGCTCGAGATCTCCGATAAGGGGTTCTCGAGCAACCTCTTCTGCACTCTAGTCCCGCCATACTTTATTAAATGTAGCATTCCAGTACTGTGCGTGTGAATTCAAACCATGCACCGTATTGCGATGAACAATCAATTCTTTTCGCCCGGTCAAAAATACACCTGGAACTTCGCGCTGGAGTAATCGCTGCATTTCCTGATAGATGGCATTTCGCTCTGCCGTATCGCCTGTCAGCATTGCTTTTTTATAGAGTGCTATGTACTCATCACCTTCTGCCGATGGATGCCAATATCCACTCTCATTATAGGTGGGGCGAGCCATTCGATATAGGTTTGCCGCAGAATTACGCGATCCAACTGGCCCCATTGCGAACCTGTGCTTACGAGTTTTTTCTTTATCTTCGACGCGCCATTTGCGATAGCCTGACAACGGATGTTCTTCAATCGGCATAGTAATTCCTGCTTCCTTTACTGATTCTGCCGCAACCTGAAATACTCGACCCAGTTCGGGCGTGTAAGGTGCGTAATGAAATGTGGGAAGTTCTATCCCGTTAGGATAACCCGCCTCTGCCAAAAGTTTCTTAGCCTTAGCAACGTCTCGCAAAGGTTTTCGTGGCAAGAAATCTGGGCTTGCAGCATGCATATGAGAATCATTGGACGCCCAACCATATCCACCATAAGCAATTCGGACGATAGCTTCGCGGTCTAACGCTAAAGATAACGCTTCACGGACACGAACATCAGCGAATACCGAACCTTCGTACTTGGGTAGCACCATCAAAATCTGATCACCCGATTTTGCTGTACTGATTTCGGTGTCGTCCCGGCTACCCAAGTAACCAACAATTGCAGGATCAGCCTGTAAAATGGCATCAATTTGTCCTGAAAGATATGCATTTGCCGGATCTGCACCACTTGCTGTCACTACTTCCAGCTGCTCAAGATATGGACCTTCGTCCCAGTAATTTTCATTAGCTTCATAGATAACGCGGCGACCCACATCAATATCTGCGAATTTGAAAGGACCCGTTCCATTACCAGAATAACCCATCTTATCAAGATCATCCGCTGGCATAATTGCCTGACGATATTCCGCCATCCACCACGGCAATTCACTATTGGGCGACGTTAAGTGAAAACGAATTTTGTCTGGTCCAACCTTTTCAACGCTTTCAAGAAGTTTCTTAGAAAAGGACGTTCCTAGCTTAGGGTCTCGATGCATATTGTATGACGCAACAACATCGTTGGTCGTCATATCACGGCCATCGTGAAATTTTACGCCTTGGCGGATATCAACCTCCCAAACTGTCTGATCTTCTTCTACAGCTCGCCAGCCTGTCGCGAGCTGAGGCTGCACGCCAAGGTCTTCATCCACCCATGTAAGACGATCGTAAGTTACATTAGTTCTGACTTCAATGCCGGTGTATGGGTGCATTGCCTTTTCAGGAGATTTGTGTTTCGAATTCATTATGCCAACGTAAACCAGCTTGCCTCCTTGCTTCGGAGATGCAGCAGCTGCATGATTTATAAATGAGCCGTCAATTGTTGATGCTGTTAGAGCAATTGCTCCGGACCCAATTAGGACATCACGACGATTAAATTTTCGAAATCTTTCCATTTTAGACCTCCCAGTCATTATTCTGTTGTAAGAACCCTGTGAAAGCCATTACTGCCGCTAACGCTACATCGGCTTTCCTTCTATTAATATTCCAGATATTCATATTCTCCTCCATAATTAAAAGTTAATAAACGTAATAAATTCCCAGCCGTTTTGTTGTTAAGTCTATCTTTATAGACTATCCATTCGTTTGGCTGCCTCCCAAAAGCCCTCTTTAGAGCCAATGAAATTTTTACCGCGTTCTCCAATAAACGCATCATCAATAATCTTTTGGCAATCAGTGCCAGACACTCCTTGGTTACTGAATCTGTGACCCACTCCCACAGATGCTAAAAATTGTCTTAAATTTTCAGCTCCTGCCCCTAGGTCATTACCAAAAATTTGCTTCAGCGCAGTTTCACGAAACCCGCCTAGTCCAATCAAGGAAAGTAAAATTGTTGGTAATGTAAACGAGCAAGCAATTCCATGCTGAACTCCCCAACCCAAAGTAATTGGATAAGAAATATTATGAGCAATCGCAGTTTTAGTGTTTGAAAATG
>CAJWEI010000122.1 GCA_913031285.1 uncultured Alphaproteobacteria bacterium
TCTGGTTGCTCCATTGCGGCAAAATGGCCACCGCGCGGCATCTCGGTCCATTGCGTTACATTATAAAGACGCTCGGCATAGCTTTTCGGCGGCCATGCAAGCAATTCCTTTGGAAATATCGCGCAGGCGGTTGGGACTTCAACCCGTCGGCCTTCGGGTGAAAGTATACGCCCACCTTCCTCGCGGCGCCCATAATAAATCCATGATGCTGTGTTGAAGGTATTGGTGACAATGTAGACCATGATATTAGCCAAAAGCTGTTCTTTACTATAAACGCTCTCGACATCGTTGCCCACGGTATCCGACCATGCATTCATTTTTTCCAAAATCCATGCAGCAACACCGACCGGACTATCCATCATGGCATAGCTGAGGGTTTGTGGCCGTGTGGCTTGCTGTGTACGGTAGCCATTTTCCATTATTTGATCAATTTCAAACTGGTCTGCCCATGCCTGTTCCGCGGGATTTTGTGGCCCATCAGGGTGGCGCATCGTTAAAATGTTAATGTGAATGGCGCGGCAATTGGATGGGTGATCATAGCCAAGGAAGCTGGAAATCGCCCCGCCCCAATCACCGCCCTGCGCGATGTAGCTCTTATAACCGAGGGTTTCAGTCATCAAAGCGTTGAAAGCCTTGGCCATACGGCGCGGACCCCATGGACGCGGCGGCCTGCTGGAGAATCCAAAACCAGGCAGCGATGGCGCGACCACGTCAAAAGCGTCTTCAACATTGCCACCAAATCGTTCAGGGTGAGCTAGTAAATCGATAAAATTAAGAAATTCAACTACTGTACCGGGCCACCCATGGCTGATAATAAGTGGTTTTGGATTCGGCCCGCTGCCTTTCTCGTGAATAAAATGAAGGTCAAGCCCATCAACTGGCGCGATAAACTGATTAAACCGGTTGATTGCTTCCTGCTGTTTGTACCAGTCAAATTCTTCAACCCAATAGGTACAAAATTCCTTCATGTAATCAAGATTAACCCCATAATCCCAACCGCCATCATCTGGCATTTCGTGCCAGGGATAGTTGGCAACACGCGCCTTTATTTCTGCTATTTTTTCCTCAGGTATATTAAGTTTGTAAGGTAATGCGTTCACCATTTTGATCTTTCTTACTCTGTGTATGAACTGAATATTTTCATGGCTGGCAAATATAGGGCGCCGTCAAACTGATTTTTTTTCCGGATAATTCGGATATCTGAGTTATCCAAAAAATGGATCCGCGTAAAAGGACCAGAATTCATTTTTTAAAAGGACAGAATTGCCAACACCGAGCCCTATCGTCACAGTTTTTATGAGTATCAAAACAAAGAAAAACTCATTTAAAGATCTGAAAAAAAACAATATATAAAATTCTGAAACTAGGCTTTGCCGACATTAAATTGGGGAAAAAAATTAACCTGTCCTTATGATTAGACTTATCTGTACCTTTTTTGCAGCGATACCGCTGTCAATGATGAAGTATCAAGTTTGTATTACATCCAGATTTTAAAAACCAACCGATAATCAAGGCTTGGCCTTGTATCAAAGGGAGCAGTAGATGAAAACGAATTCTTTTTGGAAAGCCACTCTCATCGTCGCAGCCATCATATTTGGTGTGCAGGTTGCGAGCGCTGAGACTGTGCTCAAGCTTGGCACAACTGGCAGACTAGGTATGCCGATTGGTGACGCTATAGACCAAGCATTGATTCCTGCCTTGGCGAAAGCCTCCGGCGGCAAGATGAAAGTTGAACCACACTATCAAAAAAGCTTATGCGCCGAACAGAAATGTGGTGAGCAAGCCAATCAAGGGCTTATAGCTCTGTGGACGAGCTCTACTGCAAACTATGGTAATTTTGGATCAGAATTAGCAATTTTTGATTTGCCTTTCATTTTCAAATCACTTGAAGATGCGAAAAGAATATCAAATGATTGGTTGGCGGAAAGGCAGTGCAAGCTGGCGCTTGAAAATGCCGGCCACATTTGTCTTTCGGTATATTCGAGTGGTGGATTCAGGCAGCTCGGTAATGCGACCAAGCCGGTTCACGTTCCTGATGATATGAAGGGGCTCAAGTGGAGGACCACCAAAAGTCCAGTTGAGTTTATGCTTGTTAAAAACTGGGGTGCTGTTCCAACACCTTATGACTGGAGCCAGTTATACACAGGTCTGCAGTCAGGTGTGGTTGAAGGACAATATGTTGCAAGTCCCTGGCAACATGTAGCAAAGCTCCATGAAGTGGCGAAGTATTTCACTGAAATTGGTGGCATGTGGTCTGGAAATATTCTGGCAATGGATGCAAAGCAATATAATGCTTTGTCTTCTCAAGAGAGGAAATGGTTACACGAAGCGGCAGATGCGTATGGCGAGAAAGTAAATCAGCTGGATAATGCTTGGATTAAAAATGGTGAGGACGCCATTAAAGCATCTGCGAAAGAGTGGTATGTGCCGTCTGATGCGGAGTTGACTAAATGGAGAGCAGGAGCAATTGGCGCTTGGTTAGATGCTAAAGGGACGTTTGAGCCTGCGGTCGCCAAACGAGTGCTTATGGAACAAGGCATGGACAGCTTTGTTGCTCAACTCGAAAAAGCTGGCGCTCTGTAAAAATAATATTCACACTAATTTGGAAAAGGTCAATTGATGTCAATTGGTCTTTTCCTTTAAATATTCAATAGATTTGGGTAACCATGGAAAGCCTCATTCTACTGGGCATATTATTGATTTTGATTCTATGTGGCGCACCTATTGGGTTCACTTTAATTTTAATCCCTTTCTTTTACATCCTAATCACCGATGCAGTTCCTCTCGTATTAATTCCCAGCCAAATGTTTACAGCAATCGACTCGGTGCCATTGACTGCGATTGCCTTCTTCATGTTGACTGGCGAGCTGATGACAAGCGCCACAATTACAGATCGGCTTGTTGCATTGAGCAGATCACTGATTGGCCGCCTGCGCGGGGGGTTGGCGCAGGTAAATGTCCTTGTAAGTATGTTTTTTGCTGGTATGAACGGATCGGTAGTGGCTGACACAGCCACGGTAGGTGCATTAGTCCTGCCAGCAATGAAAAAAGCGGGCTACCCACCCGCATTTTCTGCCGCGGTTACAGGCGTAAGCTCAACGATTGGTGGCATTATTCCACCCAGCATTATGATGATTGTTCTTGCCAATGCGACTGAAATTTCAGTCGCATCATTATTTGCGGCTGGCATCATTCCAGGTCTGTTAATTGGCGCCGTAATCATGGCAATTAATCATTACTTTGCCGTGAAATACAACTTCGAACGCAGTGATGAAAAATTTTCAGCAAGGCGAGCAGGTCAAGAATTCTACCGATCGTCATTCGCATTACTAATTCCGGTGGTTCTGGTTGGCTCAGTGATGGGTGGTATTGCGTCAGTTGTGGAGGCGGGTGCTATTACCGCGGTTGTCGCGTTATTTACGGGTGTGTTTGTTTATCGAACCATAAAATGGAAAGACTGCACTGGCGCGTTCAGGCGTGCGTTCCGCAATTCGGCCATGGTGTTTATCATAATCGCAGCGTCAGGACCCTTTAGTTGGTTGCTTACCTCATTGGGTGCTATCAGCGACCTGGAGGGCTGGTTGATGGGGCTTGCGGGCTCTCCCATTCTTTTTATTCTAGCAATTATGCTTTTTATTTTCTTGCTCGGAATGGTAATGGATTCCGCGGTAAATATCATAATAGTAGGTCCGGTTTTGGTTAATGTTATGGCTCAAGCTGGTTTTCCTGAAATCCAGGCTGCTGTTGTTGTTATTGTTGGATTTCTGATTGGTTCCGTAACTCCCCCGGTCGGGGTGGCATTTTTTACGGCTGCTACGATTGCCGAAGTGCGATTAGAAAAGGTGGCCGTGGCTTTGATACCATACCTAGCAGGACTCTTTCTGCTTCTGTTTTTTATCCTCTTAATTCCCGAGTTGACGATGTTTCTTCCCGAGAAAATGAGTTAGTTGAGACTATGCAGCTATTCCTTGATAAATTTGATCTATTTGTCCATCGCGTTCTGGAGGCTATGTGTTCGCTCTTCTTGGCGCTAATGGTCGGGTTTACAATCTATACTGTTGTCATGAGATATGTATTTGCAAACCCGCCTGTATGGGGAGATTTGCTGACAGTATTGAGTAACATCTGGTTGATGTTTATTGCACTCTCGTTAACCGCCAGGGACAATGAACATATTGCTTTGAATTTAATCTACGAAAAGCTGCCCCATCGGTTGGCACTTTTTATACGCCAATTCTGGAAACTTATGATTATTCTGGTTGGAATAATTTTGATTGTTTATGGCATAGAACTTGTTGAGGGCATGCGGGGGAAATATTGGGAAATGTGGCATTTCGAATTTACTGCTGAAGGCCTCCAATTCAAGGAAAACTACATGCCAAAAAAATATGCAGTTATGATCCTTCCTATAGCTGGGTTTCTGACAGCGTTTGGCGCAGCTATCTGCTTTTTGAAAAAACTCTGATATTTTTAAAGACAATCAAATCCGCCAACCAATCAAGTAAACCGGCCCTCTGAGACGCAAGCCCCTGCGTCCTGCGGCCCCACCCCCCTCAATAAAGTCCAAGCCTGACAGAGAAACGGCTCCAGTAACCCCTGTCCGTGGTCCACGGTCCATGGTCCTTGGCTGTTAGCCAAACTGTTAGCCAAAATAGGGCGTTTGACCTATTCACTGATTCTGCTAAGGTATTGATTAGATTGAAAGTCAGGACACAAGTGGTCCCTCAACAGGGCATCGAACTCCGCCCCCGGGCACCACTTTCTAAGTTCAAGGGCCATGGACCGTGGTTCAAGTTCCTGATTTTCAGACATTTATGTTTGATTAGTCAGGAGGAGTAAGCCGTACTGTCAGCCAGACTGTTAGCCAGAGTCACGCATATTTCTAATGGTCAAGAATCTGACTTAAAAACAACCTTGCCCTGTCGGTTTGAGGGTTTTCAAAAAAATCTTTTGGTGACTGGTCTTCTACAATTTTTCCTTCGTCCATAAAGATGACGCGATGCGCGACACGCCTTGCAAAATTCAACTCATGGGTGACGCAAATCATGCTCATCCCATCATTTGCGAGCGCTACCATTGTGTCTAACACTTCTTTAATCATTTCTGGATCAAGTGATGAGGTAGGTTCATCAAACAGCATAAGGCGAGGCTGCATACACAAAGCTCTAGCAATAGCCACCCGTTGCTGTTGACCCCCAGACAATTGTCCGGGCAGCTTGTTGGCTTGATCAGGAATCTGCACTCTCTCGAGAAAACTCATTGCTAGCTTTGAGGCTTCGACTTCACTTAAATGCAAATTCTCCATTGGAGCTAAAATACAGTTTTCCATCACTGTTAGATGAGGAAACAAATTAAACTGCTGGAAAACCATGCCAACATTTTTGCGGATCTTTTTGACAGACTCGGTATTATCGTTGAGCACGGTGCCATGAACCTTAATGGTGCCGTCTTGATGTTTTTCAAGACCGTTCAAGCACCTAATGAGGGTAGATTTGCCTGACCCTGAAGGTCCGCAAACAACAATTCTTTCCCCCTCATAAATTGAAAGATCAATATCTTTTAGCGCATGGAATTCGCCAAACCATTTATTAACGTTTTGCATATTTACAACGAGGTTTTCGTCTGTTTTATGCATGACTCCAAACCTCGTTGTTATTTTTTAAAGTGATCCCACGCGGGCAATTTTTGCGCAGGAACGGGCAGTCAACCTATCTAAAGATTGATTACAACGATGGCAGAGGCGGTAAATCCTGCCCGAGCCATTTCTGTGAAATTGCATTCAGGTTTCCGCCCAACTTTTTATGAAGGATGAAAACGTTAACCCAACGCAAAAGATCTTCGTTACCCTTTTTGATGCCAATAAAACATGGGCTGTCTTTGACTATGTACTTCCTCTCAAGGTCAAGCTTTGGATCAGCTTCAGTCAACGATGCGGCAGCTGTGTTGCCCGTTACCAAAACTTGCACTTGGCCAGAGGTGAAAGCGCTTAGCGTTGCCGCGTTATCGCCAAACCTGACGATCTTAGCGTCTGAGGGGGCCGCTTCGGTAATCTCAAGATCCTCAAGGCTTCCACCGGTTACGCCAACGGTCATTCCAGAAAGATCAGCAGGGGACCCAATATTCAAGGTAGAGGGAGCAAAAACTCCAGAATAAAATGGCGCATAAGCGCTGGAAAAGTTGATCGACTTAGCACGTTTTGGATTTGCACCCATAGTTGAAATTACAAGGTCAACACGATCGGTCTCAAGAAAAGGAATTCTTTGCTTGGATACAACTGGAACCAACTCAAGCTTTACCCCAAGGTCTTTAGCAATCAACTTTGCAACATCTACGTCATATCCCTCATGCTCGCCAGAGGCGCCTACTGAACCGAATGGAGCAAATGCTTCTGGAACAGCAATCTTAACTGTGCCTGAAGACAAAATTTCAGATAAGTCTGCAGCATTTGCAGTGCTACTTAAGCCCATTGCTATTAACCCATACTTCATAAAATTTAGTATCTTTTTCATTGCTTTCCCTTTCAAAATAGTTATTAAAACTTCTAGCTCTTGGCTAGATCCTCTGCTTCCAACTTGCGTGCAACGACCGCAAGCGGATAACAAATACAAAAATATATTACTGCCATTATTGGGAATATAATAAATGGTTCAGATCCCGACACGGGTGCATTAGCCCACCGTTTACCAGTTAACATGAGATCGCTAAAGCCTATTATGTAGGCCAAAGATGTGCCTTTAATAATTTGCACCATGAAACCGACTGTTGGAGCCAGTCCATACCTGATAGCCTGCGGTAGAATTACCTTTTTAAGTGTCGAAACAAAGCTAATGTTGAGCGCAAAACCAGCTTCCCATTGTCCGGGCAAAACTGCTGCAATGGCGCCCCGCCAGACTTCGGCAAGATAAGCAGATGTGAAAAGCACCAGTGAAATCGTCGCGGCAGTCCAGGGATTTACATCAACGCCTATCAAACGTGGCACACCCAATCCAGTCAAAAATAAAAGCATAAGAAGAGGGATGGATTGAAAAAACCAGATATAGGTTTGGGCAATTTTTCCCAGCCCAGGTTGGGGGGAAATAGTCAAAAAAGTAATCATTGCAGCGACAACACCACCACCGCCGAACGCTACCAATGACAAATATATTGTGAACCTTGTCGCCGCCACTAACTGAAAAATAATTATCCCGTGTGGTTTGCCGAATATATCAATGAGGAGTTCACTCATCAAACAACCCTCCTGCCCAAGGTTCTTTGAAAAATGACTTGTAATATTGTTTTAAAGGTTAACGCGATGAAGCCATACATTACAGTCAATGTGATGAAGACTTCAAATGAACGGAATGTGCGGCTATCAATAAATAAGCCCGCATGCGTTAAATCAACAACACCAATTTCTGATATAATGCCTGTGGTCAGGAACAAAAAAATAAATTGGCTTGAAAGTGACGGGTACATTTTGATTAGGGTCTGAGGGACAATTAGTGATTTGAATACTGTTGCCTGACTCAAATTTAGCGCAGCCGCAGCTTCCAGTTGCCCTTTATGTGTTGAAGCAAACCCACTTCGAAGAATTTCTGCAAAATATCCAGAAAAATTTATTGATAAAGCAAGTAAGGCATGACACCAAAATGGCCACACATATCCAAACACCAAGGGTAAACCAAAAGCGATAAAAAACAACTGGACGATCAATGGCGTGTTGCGAATAAAGTCTACATAGATAGCCGCGAAGGATCGAGCTATTGGAACTTCAAAGTAGCGGAGTCCAGCGAGGAAAAAAGCAAAAAGAAAACC
>CAJWEI010000123.1 GCA_913031285.1 uncultured Alphaproteobacteria bacterium
TTGTAGAACTTCAACTTGGCGAAGCTTCAGTACAATGTCTTCTGGTTTCTCTCGTATGCCACCCATTCTTAGGTCCTCCTGTAATAGGGATATATATCCCAGTGGGTGGGCCACTGTCTGTGAACTCTTCTAACCTGCGCGTCAAAAATTTTTGCATTTCATCATTTTAAGCCAGTCTAACGAGATCTTAGGTTCTCGTAATTTTTGCGGAAGGCTATAACAGCCGATGCTGGAAGATGATCGGTAGTTGCCTGCATATATCGATCAAGGCAATTTCCTTTCATTGAATTTACAATCTCAAAATGTTGATTTATTACCAAATCCATGTGAGTCCTGTTACCATATTGCATCACACGAATTGGGTGAACAATTCGAGCATACTCTGAGACCAACTTTATAAGGCGTTTATTGGTGCAGCAAGAAAACTGTACTGTGTGAAACTCTTTGTTAAGGTTAAACACCTCCCGAAACCTCCCTTCATCGTATGCATTTTTATGTGCTGTGGCGATATCAAATAGTTTATTTGAAATGGAATTAATCACAGGCAGACGGGTTTTTTTTGCTGCAGATGCCTCAAGAATAAGCCTAATTTCGTATATTTCTTGGACCTGGTCGGGAGTGAAGGAAATTACTTCTACACCGTGATTGGGTTTATGAGTCAGTAATCCAAGCGTTTTAAGCTCTGCAAAAGATGTTCTAACCGCATGGCGCTTTGTCGAATACTCCTCAATAATTCTCTCTTCAGTAAGCCGGGAGCCTGGCAGCAGAACGCCAAAAATAATATCTTCTTCAAGCTTTTTTGTCAGATTTTCTCTCATTGCATCCTCCTATTTGGCTTTTTTCATAAGCTATCAGTAGGTTCAAGATTAATATCAATATTATTAATAATAATATTGACTAAATTATATTATTTTTTAAAACTAGTGTAATAAATAATTTTTGGAGGAAAATTGAATGAGACTTTATCCAAGCGCATTGGCGTTCTTTGCAATGCTGTTTGCCACTTCGGTACTTGCGTGGGAACCTACTCCGGGCAAGCCATATAATGGTAAGACGGTGAAGGCACTTATCGTAAAATCGAGCCAGTTTGAGGCTCACGAGGCTCGCATGTCTGCTTTCGAGGAAGAGACAGGCATCAACATGATAATTGACTATGTGCCGTTTCCTAACATGAAGGAAGCCTTGACAGCTGAAATGATCGCCGGAGGAGGCGACTATGATGTTGTTTCGATCATGGATGGTTGGGTAAGTTCACTTGAAAATTTAATTGATCCAATCGATGACGGAATTAAGGCTCAGGGTACAGATCTAGCTGACTTTCCGGCAGCGCACCTTCGGCACGGTTATATTGATGGAAAACTGAATGGTTTGCCTGTTCGCGGACATGTACAACTCCTATTTTATCGTAAGGATATTTTAAGTCAGGCCGGTGTATCACCGCCTGAGACTTGGGAAGAAGTTGTTGAAGCTGGTTTAGCGATCCAGGATACTAGTGATATAGCTGGTATAGTTCTACCTTACGGTAAACTAAACGGCCAAAACTTACAGGTCTGGATTAATCTGCTTTGGGGCCATGGCGGAGATCTGTTTGACAAAGACGGTAATCCTATATTTAACTCTGACGCTGGAGTGGCTGCAACTCAGCAGTTTATAGATTTATTAATTAAGCACAAAATCGTGCCAGTGGGTGCCGCTGCGTATGTCGAACAAGATGCTGTAAACAGTTTCAAGCAAGGAAATGCAGCCATGTTGCCTTTGTGGTGGTGGGTTCGGTCTCAATTAACTAATCCCGAGGAATCCAAAGTAACAGATGAGCAATTGGGCTTTGTAGCTTTACCGTCTGTAGCAGGATCCAAGAGAACGACCTTTACAAATACATGGATCTTTGGGGTCACTGAGGGTTCTCGAAATCGCGATGCTGCCATTGAATATCTTGGGTGGCTGACTGATCCTTCAATAGAGCGCGACGTGCTTTTAGATGAAAACCTCAAAGAAACAGTAGCAGTGCATTTTTCTAATTTGCGTGACCCGGAAGTAAATGCCCGGTGGGGTGGCATTCATCAAGCTGCAGCTGATGCTCTATCGACCGCTCCGGGTATGGAATTTGACGCTGACTGGCCTCGAATTGCTGAGGTACTTGAGAATGCAATTTCAAGTCTTGCGTCAGGTGGATCGGATAATGTAGCCGCCGTACTTGATCAGGCTGCTGAAGAAATATCTCGCATTCGTTAATAATATCGATGCATGTGGCCGGAACTTTAGGATAAAGTACCGGCTACTTTTCTAAATCTACCGAAAGATGCACTAGCTTATGCGCGACCGCTATTTTCCCTATGCTCTTCTGGTGCCAGCTTTTGTGATTGTTTTAGCCACGACCATATATCCGTTGGCCTACTCCTTCATTACTTCTTTCCGGGAGTGGGACTTAACGCGCCAGCGGAGACCTAGTGACTTTGTTGGGTTTGGCAATTACCAGCATGCAATTACAGAGGCTGCCTTTCAAAGTTCGCTTTGGGTAACAATTATTTTTGTGTTTACCAGTGTTTTGCTGACGCTAGTTCTAGCAATCTTACTCTCTTTGCTACTACGACGCCAAGGGCCACTACATACATTCACGCGAATTATACTGATTTTGCCATTTGCGATGAGCCCTGCATTGATTGGCGTAAGTTATCGGTTCATGTTCAACCCTGAATTTGGTGTAATAGCCGTTGGTCTTGGATCAATTTTTCCTACTCTGAAGGGTATACCTTGGTTAGCTAACCCCAATCTAGCCATGGCTATTTTAGTATTAACTGATGTGTGGCACTGGACCCCGTACATGACATTTATGTGCCTTGGAGGCCTCGCATCAATTCCTCGTGAAACTGAGGAAGCTGCTAAAATTGATGGTGCGTCCAGCTTTCGTGTCATGTGGGAAATTGTGCTCCCACAAATGAAAGGCGTCATACTTATAACCGCAATTTTAAAGACGATCTTCGCTCTCAAAATGTTTGATCAGGTTGTGACATTAACTGGTGGGGGCCCCGGTATATCGACGGAGACACTGGCCTATTTTGTTTTCAAAGTAGGCTTCAAATGGTTTGATATGGGTTATGCCTCTGCATTAGCTTGGGTTCTCACATTGATTATGATTTTCATCTCATTTTGGTATGTCCGTATACTACTAAATGAGAATAGAGCGATAATAAAATGAAAAAAAAATTGATTTGGGCAGCTGAGCATGCATTACTAGTCGTAGTATCATTTATGATAATTTTTCCTATATTCTGGATGTTTTTAACTTCCTTAAAACGGCCTATCGATGCGTATTCAATCACTTTTAATTTCCAGCCAACCTTTGAGAATTTCATTACAGTTTTTAGGGACCCGTGGAACTTGGGAAGTATGGTCTTAAACTCAGCTCTTGTTGCGGGAATCACTGTAATGATTGCTGTACCTTGTTCATCTTTGGCGGCCTATAGTTTTTCAAGATTTCGGGTCAAAGGAAGAAAGATTTTATTTTTCTTAGTTCTCTCAACCCAATTTATTCCTGCAGTAGTGATAGTCCTTCCTTTTTTCCTGATGTTTCGTTCGCTTGGACTTCTCGATACAAGGATAGCACTTATAATAGTAAATTTAGCGATCGTAACACCTTTTGTTATTTGGATGATTAAAGGCTTTATCGATGCGTTGCCGGTTGACAGCGAAGAGGCAGCAATGATTGATGGAGCCTCGCGACTTAGGGTTATTCGCGACATCGTATTGCCAATGGCAACACCCGGCATTCTCACATCCTCAATTTTCTGCTTCATTTTAACTTGGAACGAGTTTTTGTTCTCTCTCATCCTAACAAGACGAAACGCGGTAACACTTCCAGTTGGGCTGGTCAATTTTCGTACAGAAAGAGGAGATTTATGGGAATTGATGAGTGCAGCCGGAGTATTGATCACAGTGCCAATCTTTTTAATGGCGATACTTATTCAAAAACATTTCACTCGCGGCATGACTGCCGGCGCGATCAAATAAAAAGGATGCACCAAGATGACTGAAGTTCAATTGGTAGACGTCGAGAAGCGTTATGGTTCTTTTGTGGCGCTACAAAAGCAAAGTCTGACTATTCAACAAGGAGAGTTCCTTGTTCTTCTTGGCCCATCTGGCTGTGGTAAAACAACAACCATGCGTATGATTGCGGGTTTAGAGGAGGTCACTTCGGGAAAAATTTTGATTGCAAATGAGCTTGTAAATGACAAGCCACCAAAGGATCGCGATATTGCAATGGTTTTCCAAAACTATGGTCTATACCCACACATGAGCGTAGCCCAAAATATTGAATATCCATTAAAACTTCGTGGTATGGATAAGGCCACACGTAATAAACGCGTTCTTGAGATTGCAATTAAAGTTGAGCTGGAGTCACTACTAAAACGCCGTCCTTCCCAGCTATCCGGTGGTCAACGGCAGCGAGTAGCATTGGCAAGAGCGATCGTTCGAACACCAAAAATATTCTTGATGGATGAGCCTCTTTCTAATCTTGATGCTAAACTGCGCGTAACAATGCGAGCTGAGCTAAAACACCTGCATCATGAATTAGGTGTTACGACAGTTTACGTTACCCACGACCAGATGGAGGCAATGACTTTGGCTTCTCGGATTGCAGTGATGCGTGAAGGCCGCATAGTTCAATTAGATACGCCAAAGAATATTTACTCAAAACCTGATAACCTGTTTGTCGCCGGCTTCATTGGATCACCATCGATGAACCTGATCGAAGGAGATGTACGTAGTGGCTTTTTTCGAGCCACTGCTGTGAAAATTCCAGTTCAGTTTCAAGATGCGACCAGCGTTGTTTTGGGGGTGCGTCCTGAAGATCTCAAGATCGTTTCGAAAAACTCTGCCCCAATTACTGCTTCAGTATACGCAATTGAATTGACCGGCGAGTCAACCTTGGTGACCATGAAACATGAAGCCACTTCAATTTGTGTGCGGGAGTCGGCTGACTACGAGGCCAGGATCAATGACGTTTGTCATATTGCAGCTCGGACAACCGGAAAACTTCACCTCTTTGATAAATCGACAGGTCAGCGAATTAGTACCTGCTCAGTCAAGCCTACAAAATGCTGATGCAGCTTCAAGAAAGCACCAATCTGATAAAGCTCACACAAAAACCGACTAATTTTAACAGCGAGGTACAAGTCATGAAACCCCAAGACATGAAGGTTCGCATTGTCCGCTTTGGAGAACTGAAGCCATGCAAGACTGCATTCATCGACGCACATACGCCCGGTAGTGATAAAAAGGAAAACTTTACCATTATCGGCGGTGGAGTCTCCGAAAGCCCAGACCAGCATGTACATATTAGCGAAACGCCAGGCTTTAACATTGGCGCGGCTGGTCAATCGCCCAGATGTCGAAACTCGCTACATGATCACAATACTGCTGAGGCGTTCTTTGTTCTAAAAGGGCGTTGGCGCTTTTTCTGGGGCCGTTGGGGCGATGCTGGTGAGGTTACTTTAGAAGAAGGAGACATTTTCAATATCCCTACGGGCATCTTCCGAGGATTTGAAAATGTCGGTAGTGACTACGGGATGATTATGGCATTGTTGGGCGGTGACGACGCTGGTGGCGGTGTTATATGGGCGCCACAGGTAATTGAAGAGGCTGCTGATCATGGACTGATTTTGGGTGACAATGGAATACTGTACGACAGTAAGAAGGGAGAAACATTACCACAAAATGTAACTCCGATGCCACTAATGTCTGAGAAAGAACTTGCAAAACGTGGTGAGCCAAAGACCGCAGATGTAGTTCCACACTACGTCGCGCGATATTGGGATTTGACGGCTTTGGCTGATAAGCAGCCGGCCAAGGTCATCGGTCCAGATGCGATACTTCGCGATCGTCCAGGGTTTGAGGCTGATTTCATAACTCGTGGTTCAATTTTGAAAGATCGTTATGCCTGTGATGAGGCCGAAGTTCTTATGCCGGTCAAAGGACACTGGCGTCTCAATTGGGACGACGAGGAAACAGTACTGGCTCCAGGTGATACCTGTCTAGTTCCAAAAGGTATTATAAGATCGCTTGCGCCCTCTATGACTGGCGAAGCTGGCATGTACCGCGTGCGGTCAACTGATGACCCTGCAGGCAAAACCATGACGCTTTTTTAATGTTGGAACCACTAGTTCTTCTGCCCGGCATGATGTGTGACGGGCGTCTTTTTGCGGCGCAGATTGCCGACTTCTCGCACGAGCGGTCAGTGATGGTGGCTAATTTGACAAGGGGGCGGACCATGGCTGCTCTGGCAGACGCGGTCCTCACAAATACGCCGCCACGATTTGCGCTGGCAGGCGTTTCGATGGGCGGCATAGTCGCCATGGAGATGATGCGTCAAGCACCTGATCGGATTTGCAAGCTAGCGCTTCTTGATACCAACGCACAGGCTGATCTTCCAGAAAACGCAACAATTCGCGAAACTCAGGTCAAGAAGGTGTTAAACGGTGGCCTGCAGGCAGTCATACGAGATGAAATGCAGCCAAATTACTTTAGCGAAGGACCGCATAACGAAAGAATTCTTCAAATCTCTATGGAGATGGCCAAAACTTTAGGACCAAAGATTTTCGCCGACCAATCCTTTGCCATTCAGCACCGGATAGACCAATGCGAAACGCTCCGCACCGTGGAAGTTCCCACGCTGGTTCTTTGCGGCGAAGATGACAGGCTTTGCCCACTTCATTACCATGAGCTGATGCGTGATCTAATAATGGGCTCACGACTTGAAGTCATTCCGGGCGCGGGTCACCTACCGACGCTGGAACAACCTAAACTAACAAACAGGATATTGAAAGAATGGCTGAAATAGTTATCCCTAACGATTTACTTTCCTTATTACGCTCGGTTGATACACCGACAGTCTGCAACGCAATCGAAGTGGTCGATGGCAAACGTGGCTTTAATCGCTTCACACGCGGCACCATGAAGCATTCAAAACCTGGTGATCCCGCCACTGTGGGGTTTGCCCGAACAGCGAAGATTTCGGGATTAGCACCTCCAAGTGAGCCCGTTCACGTCATTCGTGCTAGACGCATGGACTATTTCCGGTCAATGGACGGCGGTAGCAGTCCTAAGGCAGCAGTGATAGAAGATATTGACTATCCCAATTGTATCGCAGGTTGGTGGGGTGAAGTGCATGTTGCAGTTCATAAGGGGCTGGGTTTAGCAGGGGCTTTGACTAACGGTGTTATGCGAGATCTTGACGTCATCGACGAGGGATTTCCAATTTTAGCTGGATCGATTGGACCAAGCCATGGGTTTGTCCATGTGGTCGAGATTGGAACTCCAGTTAACATCATGGGCCTAGTTGTAGCACAAGATGAGTTGATCCATGCAGACCGCCATGGTGCTTTGGTAATCCCTAAAGAAGTGATCCCACATCTAAAAAAAGCCATCGAAACGGTGTTTTCTTCCGAAGCTATCATTTTGGAACCAGCTCGCGCGCCGGGTTTCAATATAGAAAAGCTGGAAGAAGCTTGGGGCAAGTTCGAAGCTGAAAGAACCTGAAGTATGCGATTTTCTTTAATCAAATTCGGTTGATCCATAGAATTTATAACTAGAGGTCTTCTCTGCAAAGGATTACTGAAACCCCAAAGTTTTTTTCATTGCTGCAAAGATCCTCAAAAACGTAGACTTTTCCTACTCTTTTTTCCATGCTGACATTGCGATATCTCGCGA
>CAJWEI010000124.1 GCA_913031285.1 uncultured Alphaproteobacteria bacterium
GTTTGCCTGGAATTTCTGAAAGTGCCAAGATTTTTGCTGGTGTCGATTTGACAAAAGAACCAATTCCCGTTTTGCCGACTGTGCACTACAACATGGGAGGAATTCCAACCAATTATTGGGGCGAGGTTTTGGACCCTACACCGGAGGATCAGAACAAAGTTGTTCCCGGTCTTATGGCCGTGGGTGAGGCTGGGTGTGCATCCGTTCATGGTGCCAATCGACTTGGTTCTAATTCTTTGATTGACCTTGTCGTTTTTGGGCGCGCGTCGGCCATTCGCGCGGGTAGCGTGGTAGATCGAAAAGCACCATTGATGTCGTTAGACGATAATCAAATTGATGGAGTTTTTGGGCGTTTTGATGGTCTTCGTTATTCGAAAGGTAACACACCGACAGCAGAATTGCGCCTTGAAATGCAAAAGACGATGCAATCAGACGCAGCAGTTTTTAGAGCAACGGACACCCTTGCACATGGCTTTGAGAAAATGAAATCTATTGCGAAAAAGGAAGATGACCTAAAAGTGACAGACAAATCCCTCGTCTGGAACAGTGATCTTATGGAAACGCTTGAGTTAACGAATCTGTTGCCAAATGCTCTGTCAACTATCGCCGCTGCGGAAGCGCGTAAGGAAAGTCGTGGTGCACATGCCCATGAAGACTTTGGAGAACGTGACGATAAGAACTGGCGTAAGCATTCTTTGGCTTCCGTAATTGGGCATAACATAAATTTGTCGTATAGATCAGTAGTTTTAGACCGTCTTACTGATGAGGCACAGGGTGGAATACCGCTGGAAAGAATAGAACCAAAAGTTCGCACATTTTAATGAGTAATCTTCTTTTATATGAGTTGCAGCATATGCTAGTCTTGGATCCTAAAATTTTTGACCCACTATATACTGGTGAAATTATGCAGAAAAACGCTCCGTTTCGAAAAAATAGGTGACCTAATGGTTCAATTAACTTTACCTAAAAATTCCCGTATTAAAGTGGGAAAAACGTGGCCAAAGCCGTTGGGTGCAAGCAATATTCGCAAATTTTCAATTTACCGTTGGTCCCCTGATGACGGCCAGAACCCCAGTGTTGACACATATTTCATAGACATGGATACCTGTGGTCCGATGGTTCTTGATGCGCTTATCAAGATCAAAAATGAAATTGATCCAACGCTTACGTTTCGCCGTTCCTGCAGAGAAGGCATTTGTGGTTCATGTGCCATGAATATTGATGGGATCAATACGCTGGCCTGTATTTACGGTATGGATGAAATTAGGGGAGATGTTAAAATCTATCCATTACCGCATATGCCAGTGGTGAAAGATCTTATTCCTGATTTGACGCATTTTTATGCGCAGCATGCCAGTATTATGCCGTGGCTTGAAACGAGGACGAACCGCCCAGCTAAGGAATGGCGCCAGTCAATAGAAGACCGTAAAAAGCTAGATGGATTGTACGAATGTGTTATGTGTGCTTCTTGCTCAACTTCTTGTCCATCTTATTGGTGGAATGGTGATAGGTATCTCGGCCCTGCGGCCCTATTACATGCTTATAGGTGGATTATAGACTCCCGTGATGAAGCGACTGGAGAGCGTTTGGATGATCTTGAAGATCCGTTCAAACTATATCGATGCCATACAATTATGAATTGTACCAAGACCTGCCCAAAGGGTTTAAACCCCGCAAAAGCAATTGCTGAGGTCAAAAAAATGATGGTTGAGCGCACAGTTTAGATAGTTTTGACAGTCTTGATAAATCTTTAAATTTGATTTTGGAATTTTTTGTACTCTTTTTTAAATTGATGCATTGAATATAGCCACTAAGCAATTTGACAATTTTTCTGTGGGTCGACAGCTGGTTGAAGTCTTAACAGATTGTTTTAACGATACTCATATAGGTGAAATGTTTGAGGTCGTGCGTAAAATTTAGAGCTAGATCAACAAAAATGATAGGTTGTAGGTCTTTGTAATAATGGAAGTGGAAGAGGCTCTTCCAGCTTGTAAAAATTACTATTTAGAACAAAATGCTCAATTGAGACCCATCCAAATATGGAAGTCATAGCCCGTCCGAATAACGATAATCTCTTTGAAGGAAATTTTTAAAGATACAATGGCACCAAGGCTGTAATTGCTGATCTTTAAAGAATAGCAATATACTTTGGTCTAAATAGCTAATTGAAAGTTAAAATTCTGGCGCGTACTATTCGAACTGCGAAGGACGCTAGAAAGTGCTGGCAGGCGACTTTCGAGGGAAAAGCGTCTCGCTGCACTAAGTGGTTCCTTTCTTATACTTTACTCTCTTTTGCACTTGAGTCAGAATTTGATATAAGCCTTAAAGGAGAGTGTAGTGCCGTCTATATCCGAAGAACGTGAAAACCGCCGGAATATTGAACCAGTGATTTGTTATCCAGTTCAATTTCTTCCTGCGGCTGATCTCGATCTTTACAAGAAGATCCGACAAAACAGTCATTTGAAACTCCAAGAACTGTGGGTGCCACCGCGTGATGCGCGATGTTTTAGCGTTCCAAAGGGAGGATTTTTTAGAATAAGCAGTGTGGAAGGACCACAGGTCGGCGATCTAAACCTCTGGAATGCCCATAACCTGTCTGAACGCTTCTATTCCGGCAAAACACGCGCGCTTCACGGAACGCATATTACTTCAGGACAGCGGATGTGGTCTTCATTTCCTTATCTGAGACCGATAGCCACGATTATCGAGGATACTCTGGACTGGTATGGAATAGATCCCTTTGGTGGTTCAGTGCACGATGTTATTGGAACAAGATGTGATCCTTACACCAACGCACTCTTATCTGGTGATCAATATCACCACTGCTGCCATTCAAATTTGACCCGTGCTCTTGCGAATTTCTGCGATATGAGCCTGCAAGAAGCTGAAGATCATGTGCATGACGTATTAAATGTCTTCATGTGTACCGGCTTTACTCGTGACACGGGTCAGTATTTTATGAAAGCAAGCCCGGTCCGTCCTGGTGATTATCTAGAATTTTTTGCAGAGATAGACCTAATAGCCGGTCTAAGTGCTTGTCCGGGAGGGGACTGCTCAGCTAAACATTCTACAGATGCTTCTGCTTGTTTTCCATTACTTGTTGAGGTTTTCGAACCAGCCAAAGGTTTGGCTGATATGGGCTGGAAGGAACCCAAACCGAGCGCTTATGATCAAACTCACGGAAGTTTTGATTAGGAGAAAGCTGCCTCAAGCGCTATTTCTACCATATTCCCAAAACTCTTTTCGCGCTGCTCTGCCGGCAAGGCCTCACCAGTTTGCAAATGATCTGATACCGTCAGCACTGCGAGCGCGCGCCTTGAATAGCGAGCAGCAAGATTATAAAGCTCTGCCGCCTCCATTTCGACTGCTAGGAGCCCATGACGTGTCATTTGTTCATTGAGGTCTGAGCGCTCATCATAAAATGCATCAGAGGAATATATACCTCCAACATGCGTGGTACTTCCTTTGTGTGCGGCAGCGGTTGCCGCAGCGCTCAACAGACCATAATCGGCACAGGGGGCAAAGTTTAATTCTTTGAAAATGCTTGATGAAGGCGTTGAAAGGGCACTTGCTGTCATTGCTAAAATTATGTCGCGGATTTTCACCTGAGGCTGCATTCCACCACATGAGCCAATACGAATAAGTGTCTTTGCATCGTAATCACGGATTAGTTCGTTGACATAAATTGATAGTGACGGCATTCCCATACCCGACCCTTGAATAGTTACTTGCTCACCTCTGTAAATACCCGTAAACCCGAGCATGCCACGGACATTATTTACCATTTTTGGATTGCTTAGATATGTTTTGGCCGCCCATTTTGCGCGATAAGGATCGCCCGGTAGCAAAACCGTCTCAGCAATGTCACCAGATTTTGCGCCTATGTGAATAGTCATCGAATACCTCTAATATTTTAATGAATCTTTTAGCCATTTAGGCTGAAACTACAAATGATTAAGTTTATTTATTTATTTATTTATTTATTTCATTTGTTCCAAATCATTAGATGTATTCCAGCATAGTACCCTCACTGGTTATGAGTGTGGGATTAATAATGAAGATATTTAAGAAGTTTATTGTTTGCATAAAAATTAATCAATATTATTGACTAGCTAGTAAAAATATGGAATTTATTAAGCATTATGTAGAAGAGTAGCCAAAGTATGCGAAGTGTAGAAATAGCTATTTAGGGAACAAAATTGCCTGAACTTCCTCAAAGATTTCAAAATATCCAGTATAGCTGGGATTACATTGTTAACTGTAAAAGTAGTTCAAAATGTGGTCGGACAAATCTTCGATCAATTAGAAAAGAAGTAGATGGGTCAGTTGCTGGGAATTCCTCGAGATCTAGTGATTGGGCAGATCCGCCCAACGCTCCTCCAATCTTTTAAAGAATCACTACATTAACGAGCAATCGCAGACTACTGAGTTTCACTCAGACCAGAAGCTGCGTTAAAAACCATACTGGAGTATGAAATGACGGTTGTTACAACAGAAAAAATAAAAAATCCACGAGGTCGCCCAAAGACAATCAATTATGACGCTACACTAAATATTGCGATGGAAGCCTATTGGGCCAACGGAATTGATGGAATGTCGGTAAATGAAATCTGTAGACTTGCTAACGTATCAAAGCCTAGTCTATATCGAGAATTTGGTAATGAAGACGAACTACTGAGCCTCGTATTTAAAAATTATTCACTAGGCTTGCATGCAAGTCTAACAAACTTATTTGAAAAGAATGAGAATTTTAAAGATACCATTAATGAATTGGTAGAGTTTTCTGGCTCCGTAACGAAAGGTTGCTTGGCTGCTAAGGCTTTCCAAGCATTTTCGAGGCTTGGAGAAAAGGGCAAGAAAGAGTTAAATACCTTGAAGCAGGGAACTTTAAGATTGTTTCAGGACTTTGTTGCCAATTCACGTCAAGAGATAAGCCTAGGGAAAAACTGGGATAATTTTATGATTGCTGAGTACATATTCTCTATTTTTATAAATGCAATGGGAATGAGTGAGCGCGGAATGTGTCCTAATAAAATAAAAAGAACTATGTCACTCGCACTGTCACCTCTGGTAAACGACTAGTTCTAAATTTGACACTACTGCGCTGCTGCTTGAACTGGATCAGCAAGAGACACAATATCCATCATAATCGTATTGAGCTCAAAGTCTTTTGGCGTGTAAACTCGGGATACACCCATGGCCAATAACCGTTTGGCATCATCATCTGGGATAATTCCACCCACAATCACGGGAACATCGTCTATTTTGGCGTCTCTCATTTTGCCCATCATATCCTCAACCAAAGGGATGTGGCTGCCGGACAGGATCGATAATCCTATCACATGTGCCTCTTTTTGAAGAGCAGAGGCAACAATCTGATCAGGTGTGAGGCGAATACCTTCGTATTCTATGTCCATCCCGCAGTCTCGTGCTCTGAAGGCAATTTGTTCAGCCCCATTTGAGTGTCCGTCTAGGCCAGGCTTGCCAACCAGAAACTTGAGCCTTCTGCCAAGCTTATCGCTTACAGCATCAACTGAACTGCGAATATCATCCAAACCCTCTGTTTTGTTAGAGACAGACCGCGACACGCCGGTTGGGCCCCTATATTCGCCAAACACACTGCGCATTTGGGCTGCCCATTCGCCGGTTGTTGCGCCAGCTATAGCAGCTGCTACAGAGGGTCCCATAATGTTTTTACCACCCGCTGCTGCTGCGCGCAGATTCGCCAATGCTTTATCGACAGCAACTTGATCCCGGTCTCGGCGCCACGAGTTCAGACGGCCAATCTGTTCGTTTTCGACTGCAGGGTCGACAACCATAATATCGCCATCGCCTGATGTGAGGGGAGATTCTTCGCCAGTGATGAAGCGGTTTACGCCAACTACGACTGTTTCGTTACTTTCAATTTTATTGAGGCGGTCAGCATTGCTGTCCACCAGACGCGATTTCATGTATTCGATGGCACTGATTGCGCCTCCCATGCTGTCCAGCGTGGAAAGTTCATAACGGGCGCCTTCTTTTAATTCTTCAACTTTTGCATTAACCGCAGGGTTCCCATCAAATAAATCGTTATATTCCAAGAGGTCGGTTTCGAATGCCATGATCTGTTGCATCCGCATTGACCACTGCTGATCCCAAGGCCGTGGCAGGCCAAGCGCCTCGTTCCAGGCCGGTAGCTGCACTGCTCGCGCGCGTGCGTTTTTTGACAATGTCACAGCCAGCATTTCAATCAAAATTCGATAAACATTGTTTTCTGGTTGCTGCTCGGTCAAACCTAGAGAATTTACCTGTACGCCGTAACGAAAACGACGATATTTAGGATCTATAACGCCATAACGGTTTTTACAGATTTCGTCCCATAGATCAACAAAAGCACGCATTTTGCACATCTCGGTTACAAATCGGATACCTGCGTTTACAAAAAATGATATGCGTCCCACAAGTTTTGGGAAATCCTCTTTTGGTACTTTTCCTTGCAACTCATCAAGCACGGCAGTTGCGGTTGCCAAGGCAAAGGCAAGTTCCTGCTGTGGGGTGGCTCCAGCTTCTTGCAGATGATAAGAACAAACGTTCATGGGGTTCCATTTAGGAACATGCTTGTAACAATACTCGGCCACATCTGCGATCAATTTCAGGGATGGTTTCGGCGGGCAGATATAGGTTCCGCGAGACAAGTATTCTTTTATGATATCATTTTGGACTGTTCCTTGTAGGCCTTTTATATTTGCACCCTGCTCGTCTGCTACCGCAATATATAGCGCCAACAGCCAAGGAGCGGTAGCGTTTATTGTCATGGAGGTGTTCATTTGGTCCAGTGGTATTTTGTTAAAAAGCGTTCGCATATCGCCCAGATGACTGATCGGAACGCCTACTTTTCCAACTTCGCCGCGCGCCAAAATATGGTCGCTATCGTAGCCGGTCTGGGTTGGAAGATCAAAGGCGACAGAAAGCCCAGTTTGCCCTTTGGCAAGGTTCGATCTGTATAGTTCATTTGAAGCTTGAGCAGTGGAGTGTCCGGCGTAGGTGCGGATTAACCAAGGGCGGTCTTTTTGTGTTGCCATCATTGAAGCCTCATCATGTTGCTTAGTAATATTATTTCTTCAATGCTTTCTTACTTGAAATATTATACCGTTGTCAATTCGCTGCGTTGCAGCGTGAAAAGTTTAGAGTCTGGGATCGTAAGTCTTTCATAGGTTCTAAAAATAGCCAGCAGCAAGAATTAACTCATCTGCTACGGGCGCTTTGGTACTACTAATGTCAACCAAATGCATAAAAATTTTAATTAAGATCTAGTACATTGCATGATTTCACGCAGTCAATGAATATCCAAAGACGTCTTAAAGGCCGTATTTTTCTCTGCTGGTGGACAGCGAACTCCACAGATAAGACATAAAATTACTTATACTGGCTTCAAAATGTTGCATTATTACGCGCTGGGCTGTAGCACAGGTCCAGATATGATTCTGCGTTGCGGCAATTTTCAGTGGGAGGCTACTATGGCGTTGGACGGTAAAACGGATATTGGGGATTATGAGGCACCTGAAAAAGATCTTTATGAGGTGGG
>CAJWEI010000125.1 GCA_913031285.1 uncultured Alphaproteobacteria bacterium
CTGCAACGGGCCGCATCAATGTTGCAGCACCTTTGCCAGCCTCTCCGAGCCAAAGCGGCTAATCATTAGGACCAAGTATAACAGGTAGCCTATGGTGAATTTCTGCCATCTTGGCGTTAGCTTCTGTGGTAAAGATCGCGCAACTCGTTATGCGCTGCCCTTCCTCTTCCCAATCTTGCCAAACGCCCGCCATAGCCATCGGCTGCCCGTCTGCTCTCCCTGAGTGGCGCCAACTATTGAGCGCATAGATTTAGGCTGTTATAGCAATCTGATGCGGGTTCTCATTTGTTGGACGGCACCTTCTATCAGATTGTTGGTACCTTATACGTCTAGAGTATGAAGCGCCCGCCGCATGATCTTGCCTGTGCTGGTTTTAGGCACGTCATCAACGAATTGTACTTTGCGGGGACATTTATATGCTGCAAGGCTTTTGTGGCAAAACGCCATAATTTCATCTTCAGTACATGCGGCATTAGTTTTGAGAACAATATACGCCTTTGCAATTTCTCCTTTAATTTCATCGGGTAATTTACCAACAGCGGCGAGTGCAACAGCCGGATGCGCAGCCAAAACTCTCTCAATTTCAGCTGGGTAGACGTTGTAGCCACCTGTTAGAATCATGTCTTTTTTACGGTCTACAATAAAGACGCAACCATCTGCATCCATTGTCCCAAGATCACCAGTGTGCAGCCACCCATCCGGCTCTAGCGTCTCGCGGGTCTTTTCGTTATCGTTAAAATATCCCATCATTACGATGGGGCCTCGGACCATCAATTCACCAACTTCGCCGCGCGGCATCGTTTTGGCTGCGTCCTCGGCGTTCGCAATTCTCAATTCGCAATAAGGCAATGCACAACCAATTGATCCGTGTTTATTGGTGCCGTAAAATGGATGTGTTGATCCCAGACCAGCAATTTCAGTCATGCCCCAAAGTTCGATCAGGGGAATTTGGAATGCAGCTTCAACCGCCTCCATCGTGGCAACTGGCATGGTCTGACCTCCAACATAGCAGCGTGTGAGGCTTGATAGATCGGCGTCTTTGAGAGTGGGGCTGTTAAGCATGAACATATACATAGCGGGAACGCCGTCGAAAATGGTTGCCTTATGTGCTGCTATATCAGCAAAGGCCAATTCGACATCGAATGTACGATGCAGCACCAATTTGCTTCCAAACATCATCATGCTCATCATAATAACATTTGCATATACATGTGGGCATGGCAGGGCGCTTACCACACAATCCTGTGAGCTGCGCATCTGCATCTGGCTGGTCATGGCCCCATTGGTTATCACAGCTTTGTGCGATTGCATCGCGCCTTTAGGATGCCCGGTTGTGCCTGACGTATAGCCAATTGTTGACAAGGCAGCGGGGTCAACATTTATCGACGCAGGCGCCGGGATATTTGCTGCAATCAATGCTTCAAACGAAACAGTTCCCTTGGCAATTTCACTACCAAAAGAAATGATGACGCTGACATCCGAAACAGCTTTGACGCCCATGATCCCATCAACTTTTTCAGGCGAGGCAATGATTGCTTTTGCACCACAATCTCTAACTACATATTCAATTTCATCGGGGGTCAGCATTGTATTAACTGGATTAATGATAGCACCAAGCCGTGCTATCGCAAAATAACTGACCACCCATTCCCATGAGTTTTCAGCATACAAAGTTACTGTATCGCCTTGAACTATACCTAAATCACTGAGGCCACCTGCGAGCCTTTCGACTAAATCATTGATGTCGCTGAATGAGAAGGTTTTCCCTTCAAATACTAAGGCCTCTTTATTAGCGAACTTTAGTGCGGCCGCTGCTGGAATTTGACCGATATGATTAGGCATTTATCCTCCATTAAATTTACGCTTCAGGATAATATTTAAGGTGCTTTAGCTTCTTCTTACGTTAAATGAACACTTGGTCAATTAATGCATAGGTCGTTTAAGTTGTCTATCATTTTAGTCATTTCACATAAAACTCGCTTTAAGCGGGCATGGCATTGTCAGAGCAAAACTGGCTGAGGCGGGCAGGGCCAGTTGGCCAGGTCATCTTAGGAAAATCGACATACTTGCGCTGGCTATCGTCATTCAATCGCACGCTCTGCCAGTCGACCACTGCAGCCGTAACGCAAAATCCCCATAGCATCGCAAACCTGCCCGCGCTTTCCTTCTTGTCGGACTTGTCGCCGCTGCAGATCACCCTGACAGCAGCCACAAACCTGAGATAAAGTTGACTTTAGATGTGCTCACTGTGAGGGTTACCTTAAAAGGCAACAGTACCTCCATTGCGTCGCAAAGCGTATTGCGTCATTTAAATTTTACATTATCGCTTGCTCGATAAATCGCCTAATTTCTAAATTTCGTTCAGGCAACCCTTGGTGCTCTTGCCAAGTGGTCCGATAACAGCACGCCGCCACCAGGTGCAATTTTTGTGAGACCCAAATTTTGTAAAATTTGTCGAGTAGTTGCAATAGCGGCTGAAATTGTAGGAAGTCCGGAGGCTCTCTCAATCATTTCAATGGCGGGTAGAGAAGGCATTTGAACACAAGCCGACGCAACAATAGCGTCTACTCCCCTCACATCTAATTTGCGCCATAATTCCGCTGGTGCAGTAGGGTCCTGCCGCGCAACTTTAAGATTATCTGATATCTCGAGCGCAAGGAAATCCTGAACTTCAATCCCTTCATTTTCAATATATTCCACGACCACTTTGGAAAGTGGTTTCATATATGGGCAGATGATCGATACCTTTTTGAAGCCTTTTTCTTTCATAGTATCGATCAGTGCGCCTGCGGAATTTAAGACGGGAGTCGGACACCCGTTATCACTGGTGGCTTGGGCAAGTTTCTCCGTAGACTCGCGGTGATAACCCAAGCCCATCGACATGATTGCCACCAAACACGCATAAGCTTGCACCTCTACAGCGGCATCTGAGAGTTCCGTGGCGCAGCGTATTGAATCCGCATCCATTGCTGCAAGCTCTTCCTTCACCACCGCTTTCATTCGCATGCGCGAACTGTGAAACGTAAACCTGTCTGGGAGTACCATTTCTCTGGCTTTAAGAAGTGCCGGGATCTCTGTTTCCATTGTTACATTTGAACTTGGTACAATCAGTCCAACGCGTCTAAAGTACGGTGTATTGGTCATTTTGGGTCCTCATTATTGAACTTGATTTAGAGAGCTTGTCCCATCACTGCATCTGGAAGCCAGGTAGCCAAGCTGGGGAACAAGCACAGCAGAGCAATGGCGATCAGCATACAAGCGACGAATGGAAGTGATCCCACTAAAATCGTGCGAAGCGAGATATCAGGGGCGATACCATTAATAACGTATAGGTTGAGTCCAACCGGAGGAGAAATCAGGCCAATTTCCATGTTGATTGTCAGGACCACAGCAAACCAAATGGGGTCAAAACCCGCACCCGTAATAACTGGTAGAAGAATTGGGGCGGTCATTAAGATAACTGCAACTGGTGGAAGAAAAAATCCAGCAATAATCAGAAACACATTGATTGCAATCATCAGCGTCCAACGGTTAACATCTAGATCACTAATCCATTCAGCGATGGATTGTGTGATGTATAGACTAGACAGCATATATGAAAATACGCCAGCTGCAGCGATTATAAACAGGATCATCACAGATTCTTTAGTGCTATCGCGTAAAACGTTCCAAAGCGCAGAAAAACTGGTTAATCTATAGATGATCATAGCGACAATCAGGCATAAAAGCGCTCCAACCGCGGCTGTTTCAGACGGCGTCGCAACGCCACCGTACATTGTGTAGAGGACACCAAGAATAATCGCGATAAAAGGTAAAACGCGGGGTAAAATCTCTAAGCGCTCTCGCCAGCTATAGGATGTCTGGGGCATCGCTGAACGCCCACCTGCTGCCCAGGTTGCGTATATAGACCAGGCCATAAACAGACCCATCAGCAAAAATCCAGGGACGACGCCGGCCAAGAATAAACGACCAATCGATGTCTCTGTAGCAATCCCGTAGACAATCATTGTGATGGAGGGCGGAATTAGAATGCCAAGTGTGCCACCGGCTGCTATTGATCCTGTCGCAATTTCATCCGGGTAGCCGCGCTTCCGCATTTCAGGGATCCCCATTTTCCCTATAGCGGCGCAAGTCGCAGGAGAAGATCCCGACATTGCTGCAAATAATGCACAGGCGCCAAGGTTTGATATTACCAATCCACCTGGAACGCGCGTTAACCAGCGCTCTAGCGCCTCATAAAGATCAGCGCCGGCGCGTGTCGACGAAATAGACGCTCCCATTATGATAAACATGGGGATTGAAAGCAGTGCGAAACTATCCAGTTTTCCAAAGAGTATTTCAGGTATCAACTCTAAAGATCTGACGCCGTCAAAAATGAACAAAAATATTGCCGAAACTGTTAGTAACCCTATTGCTACGGAAATACCCGAAAATAAGACAAGGATTGTGATAATACCAATAACAAGGCCGAGCGAAAGAGGATCCATCACATACCCGCCTTAGATATCTGTTGTAGAAGCGTCTCAAGCCAGTCGGCGATAAGCTGTAGTAGCAGCAGCCCAAGGCCAATAGGTAATGAGAGATAAGGTATCCATAGGGGAACGGCAGTAACGGTGTCCGACGTCCACCCGCGTTTATGTACAAGATGCCAAAATTCAAAGCCGTAAAACAAGCACACAGCAGTTACAGTGATTGCCGTTAGTCCGGTAAAGATGGCTAAAATTCGAGCACTGCGATAATTCAGCCAAATCGGCAACAAATCAACGTTCACATGTCCTTTGTGTTTTTGCACAAAAGCCAGACCTAAGAGCGTTGCTCCAACCATGAGGTAAACTACAATTTCCGTCTGCCAGACAGTCGATGCGTTTAGGACAAAGCGCACAAAAATCATTTGACAGGTCAGAAGAACAGCGCCCAAAATCATCAACGATGCAATCCGACCGGAGACCTCGGACAACCAGTTCGTTGTGTTTTGAAAGCCTATTAAAAGTATTTGCTTTTGATCGCGAGCGATATTCATCTGAGCAATCCTTAAATAAAATTAGGCGAGGACATAAAGACCCCGCCTATTTACTTTTTACTTTACAGCCAAAGCCATAGTGAGCAACGCCTGCCCATTTGGAACACTTTCAACAAAGTTCTTATATGAGGTCTCCTGAGCGATGGCCTGCCAAGCAGCAAAATCTTCCGTTGTCATCTCAGCGATTTCCACGCCCGCTTCCTGAAACACTTTGACCGACGCGGCATCTTGTTTTTTGGCTTCTTCCAAGTAGTAAGACTCTGCTTTAGCAGCGGCCTTAAGAAGAGCGCTTTTCTGTTCTTCTGATAGACCTTCAAATGTAGATTTGTTCATGAGCAAAGGCTGGTAAAGGAACCATAAAGCGATATCCGAAGCAGGAGTATAACATGCTACTTGCTCAAAAATACGGTATGACACAAACGAAGCTGATGACGTATTCGCAGCGTCTAAAACGCCAGTTTGCATTGCTGAATAAATCTCGGAAGATGCCATAGAAGCGATCGAAGCGCCTGCACCAACAAGCATTTGTTCGAATGACTTACCGGCGGCACGGGTCTGCAAACCTGCTACATCACTCGGGGACGTAATACATTTCTCTTTTCCTACAAAACCACCAGCAAGATAACCATGTACCAGAACCATCACATCGTCTTCAGCCATTTTTTCTTGCAGTGCTGCCATGAAGGGTGAAGAACTTAAACGCGCTGCATGATCATGGTTTTTCACTAAGCCGGGCATAAGCGTCAGGTTAAATGAAGGTTGCTGTCCTCCAGCATAGCTCAATGGAAATACTGTCATATCCAACTGACCTCGGCTGAGCGGCCGATATTGCTCACGGGGCTTAAATAATGATTTTGATGGAAAAATCTTAATGTCCAGTTCCACGTTTGCGGCTGCCACCTCATCCGCAACAATTTGTGCGACCTGATGCCGTACGTCTTTTGTTGACCATTGATGTGAAAGACGCAGTTCCGTTGCCAGCGCTGCGGTTGATAGGCCTGCAACAAACATAGCAGTTAAAATTGAAGTTGAAGAAAGACGCATAATAACCTCCCATTTGCGTTTTTATATTGCCTATATGTATACATATGTTAAATATAAAAATGCAAATAACTTTTCATTGTTGCGGCTAAGTCAATTCAAAGTTAGAAAATAAACATCAAAACAGAAGCTTAGAAAATGCCTCGCGTTGCAGATCAGTTAATAGAAACTCTCAAATCAGAGATTTACAAAGGCGTGCTGAAGCCTGGCGATCAACTTGAAGAGGCCAGCTTAGCAGATCGATTCGGCGTTTCGCGGACACCTATTCGCGAAGCAGTTCGTTCACTTGTGGAACTGGGTTTACTTGAGACACGCCCTCGCAAAGGAGCCTTTGTACGCGTTGCTTCCGCAAAAGAATTAATCGATCTTTTTGAAGTTGCCGCTGAACTTGAGGCGCTAGCTTGCCGCCTAGCAGCAGAAAGATTGACAGATGATACTTCGCTAGAAATACAAAATAGTTTGCGTGAATGTGAAGAAGCTGCGCAGGTTCAGGATATTTCTCGCTATGCTAGCGGTAATCTGCAATTTCATGCCTCTATACGCGTTGCATCTGCCAATTTATGGCTTGCAGCAGAACTGTCTGAAATCGAAGTGCGCATCAATCCATACCGCTCAATGCCATATAAAATACACAACCGATTGGCCAAATCTATTCAAGAGCATCGGGAAATAAAAAATGCTATTCTGGATGGAAATGCAAAAAAAGCGGCAAATTTGATGAGAGATCACATTATGCTACAAGGCCAACGTTTGCCATTACTGTTGCGAAATGCAAACTGATACATCCTAAATTATTAGGCTGTCGGAAGGAATTCATTAGCCACCAGTGCATTCATCACATTGGGCTGATTTTGTTGAAAAAATCATTTGGTTTTGCGCTTTGGCTTTTGGTCTGACCCATAATTTGTTGGGCAATCTGGAGCGATGCCGCCCTGTTACCAGCGGGCGGGCGTCATCGGCTTGAGCTTGCCTGGTTTCTGGGGAGTTTGGGCTGCTGCTACGAGGGTAGACTCATCTTGGACGCCACATGGGTCTCGTAGTCCGAGCCGTCCGAGGCCAGGGATGCGTTTGAGATGCGCAAAAAGCATCTCAACCTTCTTTCGCCTTTTCTGGGCCGTCGGGTTGAAGTCTGACGCCGAGCATTGGCGGGCAAAGTCCCTGACGATTTCGAATTTCTCGCGATGGACGGCGCGGACCTTGGCGTTGGAGTAGCACTTTTCTTTTAACTCGCACCCTGTGCAACCGGACTTCAGCACCCGATATTTGCGAGCTTTCCAAATTGGAACTTCCGATCCCGTTCGGAAGTCGTCACACCATCACGTTGACCGCTGTCCGTTTCTGCGTGTCGAACTCACGCCCGACGCGTATCAGGCCCACAACCGAACTTGGGCGCAACCGATTTGATCGCAGCAGACTGGTTGTCAAATTCGCCCTGATGCTTGAATAC
>CAJWEI010000126.1 GCA_913031285.1 uncultured Alphaproteobacteria bacterium
CATCAAAGCTGTTGATAATATCAGCTTGTCTATTGAAACCGGGTCAATTACTGGCCTGATTGGGCCAAATGGAGCCGGAAAGACCACACTTTTCAACGTAATCGCCGGTCTTTATGAGCCTAACGCCGGCCGAATTACCCTTGATGGACAGGATATCACCGGCGCGGCTCCTCATGAGTTATTTCACAAAGGCATGCTGCGTACCTTTCAACTTGCGCATGAATTTTCGTCACTGACTGTTCGGGAAAATTTAATGATGGTTCCGCCCAACCAGTCCGGCGAACGGCTGATTGATACATGGCTTTCACCAAAAAAGGTCCGTGTCGAAGAAGCCGCAAACCGCCAGCGCGCCAATGATGTTATTGCATTTTTGCAAATTTCCCATCTTTCTGATGAATATGCTGGCAACCTATCAGGTGGGCAAAAGAAGCTCCTTGAACTGGGTCGAACCATGATGACAGATGCCAAGATCGTGTTTCTAGATGAGGTTGGTGCTGGTGTGAACCGGACGCTTTTGCACCAGATTGGCGATGCAATTTTGCGCCTTAACAAAGAGCGCGGCTACACCTTCTGCATGATTGAGCATGATATGCAATTTATTGCGCGCTTGTGTGATCCAGTGATCGTGATGGCACAAGGCAGAATTTTAGCCGAAGGTAACGCAGCCCAAGTCCAGGCAAATGAAGATGTCATTGATGCCTATCTTGGTACGGGCTTAAAAAACCAGTCACGCAAACTCAGAGAACGCCAGCAATGACATTTATGACAGGTGAAAATATGGTTGGCGGCTATGGCAGCGCGAATATATTAAACGGCTGTTCAATTTGTGTTGACCTTGGTGAAATTGCGGTTGTTGTTGGTCCGAACGGAGCCGGTAAATCCACCGCGATGAAAGCCATTTTTGGCATGTTAAATCTACGTGGTGGCAAAATATCAATCGGTGGTGAGGATATAACGGCACTAGCGCCATTTGAACGGGTAAACAAAGGCATGGCCTTCGTCCCACAAACCCACAATGTTTTTACCTCTATGACGGTTGAAGAAAATCTTGAGATGGGTGCCTTTATCAATACCAGCCCAATTGCCGGCATCATGGAGCCGATCTACGAACTGTTTCCGGTGTTAAAGGAAAAGCGTCATCAGTGCGCCGGCGAATTATCCGGTGGACAACGGCAACAAGTAGCTGTTGGTCGAGCATTGATGACAGAACCAAAACTGCTAATGCTTGATGAACCAACTGCTGGCGTATCACCAATTGTAATGGACGAACTGTTTGATCGCATTATCGAGGTAGCCCGCACTGGCATTGCTGTTTTACTGGTTGAACAGAATGCCAAACAGGCTCTTGCCATTGCTGATCAGGGCTTTGTGCTGGTTCAAGGAGAAAATCGCTATACAGATAGTGGCACAGCTTTGCTACGCAACGCCGATGTTCGCAAAGCATTTTTGGGGGGCTGATTAATGGAAATGCTGTTAAATCCACTAGTGCTCTTGGTGAATTTCATTCTGATTCCGGGCCTAGCCTACGGCAGCCAGCTTGCTCTTGGTGCGCTTGGGGTAACGATGGTGTATGCGGTGTTGAATTTTTCGAATTTCAGCCACGGCGAAATAATGTCTTTCGGTGCCATGGTCACTATCTTGGCAACCTATTGGCTGCAATCTATTGGCTTGTCAATTTCACCATTACCAACTGCACTTTTAGCTCTACCCTTGGGCATTCTTGGCTCAATTAGTCTCTGCCTATTGCTGGATCGGCTGGTGTTTCGTTTTTATCGCCAACAACGGGCAGGTTCAGTTACCTATTTGATCGTTTCAATTGGGGTGATGTTCGTGATTGGTGGGCTGATACGTTTCATTATTGGGCCAGATGATCGAAACTTCAATGATGGCGACCGGTTTCTGCTAAAAGCCCGCGAATTTAAAGAAATGAGCGGCTTGTCTGAAGGCTTGGCAATCAAATCATCGCAGGCCATTACGGTGATTACTGCATTCATCGTGGTGGCAGCCATATTCTGGTTCTTAAACCGGACACGCACTGGCAAATCAATGCGAGCCTATGCCGATAATCAAGATCTGGCGCTTTTATCCGGCATAAACCCGGATCGCGTTGTGAGAATCACTTGGGTTATTACGGCGGGGTTGGCGGCGGTTGCCGGCACCTTATACGGACTTGATAAAAGCTATAAACCGCTTGTTTATTTGCATCTTGTTCTGCCTATCTTTGCCGCTGCAATCGTTGGCGGTGTTGGTAATCCACTTGGGGCAATCGTTGGTGGTTTTGTCATTGCCTTTTCCGAATTACTGCTCACTTTTGCCTATAAAAAAGTGGCCGCCTATTTATTTGGTGAAGGATTTTTTGGCGATGGGCTTTTACAGATATTATCTACTGATTATAAATTTGCTGTCTCCTTTATGATATTGGTTGTGGTGCTGCTGGTAAAGCCAACCGGCATTTTTAGTGGAAAGTCATTGTGAATAGGCCATCGGAAAACGCGCTTGCGCGCCAACATATATTTAACCTGCCAGCAGATTGGCCAGCCCATCGGCGCAATCTAGTACTGGCTTGCATAATGGCATTAATGCTTAGTTTTGTTGGGTTTGTACAAAGCTGGAATTTGGCTTTTTCACTCCTAAACATGTGCCTGATTTCCGCGATAATGTCACTGGGGGTGAATATCCAATGGGGCTATGCTGGCCTCTTTAATGCTGGGGTTATGGGGTTTGCTGCGCTTGGTGGACTAGCTGCAGTGCTTGTGTCAATGGACCCGGTGCCGGCAGCCTGGGCGGCTGGCGGGGGAGGAATAGGTCTGGGTTTAGTGATCGGCTTTGTGACGATTTGTATCAACATCTATCTCTGGAAACGGGCCCGGTCAAACGGCAAGAAACGCTATTGGCTGATTGGCTTGGTTGTTGTGGTTGGTTATAGCCTGATGCGTCTAGCTATTGATCCATCGGTTGCCGCGATCGAAGCGGTTGATCCAGCTATGACCGGTTACCTTGGTGGGCTTGGCTTGCCAATTGTCCTGTCATGGTTATTTGGCGGCTTGTTTGCCGCTGCAGCGGCATGGGTTGTTGGCAGGATCGCGCTTGGCCTTCGTTCAGATTATCTGGCTATTGCCACGCTTGGAATTTCGGAAATAATTCTTTACGTGCTGAAATTTGAAGATTGGCTCACACGTGGGGTAAAGAATGTGAACGGCTTGCCGCGGCCGGTGCCCTATGAAGTGGATTTGCAAGAGGCAGCATGGCTTCAAGAAATCATTACTCAGTTTAACCTGTCAATTATTGAGGCCTCATCTTTGCTGGTAAAACTGTGTTATGCAGGCCTCTTCCTCATTGTTTTATTGACCATAATTTGGCTCTCTGAAAGCGCCCTCCGTGGACCGTGGGGGCGGATGATGCGAGCAATTCGCGACAATGAGGTCGCGGCAAATGCGATGGGCAAAAATGTCACCTCGCGGCATTTGCAGGTGTTTATTTTAGGTTCGGCAGTAATTGGAATTGCCGGTGCGATGCTGGTGACACTTGATGGGCAATTCACCCCGACAAGTTATCAGCCACTCCGTTTTACCTTTCTGATTTGGGTGATGGTGATTGTTGGTGGTTCTGGAAATAACTGGGGCGCGGTTCTGGGTGGCTTTGTTGTCTGGTTCTTCTGGATTGAGGCTGAACCAATTGGCCTTTGGCTTATCACCTTGCTTACGTCGGGCATGGAACCAGCTCATTGGCTGCGGCTGCATCTAATCGAAAATGCAGCGCATACACGCCTCATAACTATGGGGCTGGTTCTTTTGTTGACGCTGCGTTTTGCGCCGCGCGGCTTAATCCCCGAAGTTAAAAGATAAAACTGGCGCTGGTTTTGGCGCCTGGTGCCTAATTGATCGTGAAAATTAAAAAGAGGGCGGCTTTTAGTGATTTGCAAAGATCCTAGTTGTTTAGATCTGATGCCTTAATTTCACTTGTAATCAATTTTCTGACCAGGCCTGTATCTGTCCCATTATTCCAATCAAAGTCGTACATGAGAGCAAATGAGAGAGGTTTATGAATTAGTTGTCATTCTTGTCATTTGTGTCACAAGATTTTTAGCGAGATTTATTTTTAATAATCCATTTAGCAACGGTGTTAGCTACATTAGCCTCAATACCTTCAAATCCATGAAAGTTTTTTGGGCCACACTCACGCCCTGTTGCTTGACCTTTTCTAAAAGAAAGCAACCACTTTTTTGGACTATTGAGAGCATCATAAAATTTCTTTGCTTCGGCAAACTTTGTAACTTTGCAAGAGTCTTTTTGGTGATGAACAATAAGTGTAGCGACCTCACTAGTATCACCAATAATTTTATCCATAGAAAAATCACGAGCTTTTTTAGACGTGTTCTTGTAAACCCCTGACATCAATATTATGCCCTCAATTAACGCCGGATATTTTTTCGAAAAAGCACCAACGTCAACGGTACCACGACTGAAACCTAAAAGATATATAGGTCGATCATTGGTCTGTTTTATGAACTCCACTAGGGCTTTTATTCTCTCAACTCTTTTGACACTACTTCGCAACTTGTAAGAGGCTTTTTCACTTTGATCAAAGTTTGGAAAAAGGTAAAAATTGATACCTAAATTTACAAAAATAGATCTTTGTTGGACGATGTAATTTTTTGAAGTTCCACTTTCGTTTTTCAACCCTTTACCGCCAATAAAGCCTATTACGTTAGCAGAAGCCTCGCTTGAACCAACAACATGAATTGGCAATTCAGAAACATCTGGTAGATTAAGGGGCTCTGCCGTACTAGCTGTAACTGCTGCGAAAGATGCATAAAAAACAACCCACACTAAAGCGCCAATAATACTTGAACGAATAGTTGTCCTCAGTACTGGTCCTAAAATCCCCCATACTGTATTCCAAACCCAGCTGAATATAGCAGTAATAAAATTTCTTTTAGGCCCCATATCTTGCGCTACCTCTGAAGTTACTTATCGCTCATAAGGATGCTATCAGGAGATGTTTGGGTTGGGTAGTCGTGACGTGTTTGAAAACTTCCATCATAAGAATTAAAACGGTAAGTAATCCCGGAAAGCAAAGACGCCATATTTTACACCCTTACGTTTGAGGTAAAGCGTTTGCACATCTTGGCAGAAAAATGGCCCAACATATTTAAAGCCAGTGTAGAACACCCTCTGCCGTGGCATTGTTAATGGACGTTTTTCTTTTTGGGGAACGTTGACAATATTAGCCATTGTATGCCTCCGCTTTAGTGCTTTAGTCAGAATGACAACTAAACTATAAACCTCTGGAAATCGTCCTTATTGTTACCTATATAAAATGACGCCCGGTGATACGCAAACGACCACAATCATATTGGAGAAAAAAAATGAGTTTTAACATTGGTCATACTACTTTTGGTTTTACAATGCGCGTACCAGAAACAGAAACAACCACGGTTGATGATCTGTTTGCAGCCCACGCGGCTTGGATGCAGGAAACACACTCTATTACTGAGGAAGAAGGCAAACTGCACACCCTTGAATATTATGTATCAAAAGCCTCTGAATTAAATGATATGATGGACCCCTCAAAAGGTACCACTGGCCACGTAGTTTATACAGTGAACGAAGTTCACAAAGATGATGAGCATTTTGGCAAGCACGTTGAATTAGGACAAAGTTGGTCCCGTATTAGTGAGTTCTTTGGACTATTTGAAAAGTACAGCCCATTAGTCACAATGGCAGGAAGAGTTACAGCAAAGCTGTAATATTAGAGAAACTAAGATCATAACTATCCCCTACCAGTGATATGGTAGGGGATTTCCTTGAAGTGGTGCTGAAGAGGAACTGATTGTCCTCCCCTCCAATGACACAAATGACAAGAATGACAGCTAATCCATGAACCCCTGTCATTTGCTCTCACGTACGACTTTCCATTTCCTCTGTTATTTCTGCCATTCCTGTCACACACCTATTTAAAAAGATCACAAATACTATCACTCGTATTTAGGCACCGGCTTTGCCGAAACACGATTATGGGCATTTTAGTGATACATTGAACTGCACAAAGTGATCTCGATAGAAACTCGATGTGGAAAGGTTCTGGTTAAACCAGGTAAGAAGGACAAAGGGACTTCAGTTTGACTAAGGAGGTATTAATGAACCAAGAACGTCAGCAAACTAAATCGCTACTTATTTTTGATCGTTAGCCCAACAAATAATATTTCAAAGAACTTGTCCACTCAGACCGCTCAGGTTTCACCCTATGGCGATGCCGCTAAACTGGCTCAGCCTCCTAATTACCATTGAGGGCATCAAGTCGGCTATCCCGCCCACAGCTAAAGCGATAATATTTATATTTGAGTGACCGCTTTTTATAGAAATCTTGATGCTCTTCTCGGACAGGGTAGAAGACGCTCTCAGGTTCAATTGGCACAACAGAGTTTTTAGGCGCCAGACGCTCCGCTATCAGGCGTTCAGCGTCTGTCTTATAATAAATTGCAGGGCTGTAAGAGCGGCCACGGTCACAAAACTGGCCTTCACCATCTTCATAATCAATTGTTGCATAAACATGCCTTACCAATTTTTCATAGGTAATAATCTCAGGGTCGTAAATAACTTGCGCTGCTTCCCGGTGATCTCCCCATTCGCCGGGTTCATATCGAGGGCTCGCAGTTGTACCGCCCGTGAAACCACTAATAACTTCGTTCACGCCATTGAGCTTTTCTGTGTCGGCTTCAGTGCACCAAAAACACCCACCCGAATAAGTAAAGGTTTCAGCGGTTGCAGCAGTTGGTGCCATGCTGGAAAAGAAAAAAAGTGCTGCCGTGGTGAAGGTGATGTTTTTCATGTCCGTATCATCTCATCAGGTGAGCGTTCAAATAGCTATTGGTAATTTATTGCCATAACTTAGTATAAGACAAATATGGGCGCACGATACATAACAATGTGTCAAAAATCATAGCCCACGGCGCATAACCCGCGGTCTGCCGACCCTTTTTTACCAATATTATATGCGATCCGTTCAGCCCGTCCAGTGTTCACCCCCCTGAAGGGGGGGGTGAAAGGCATACAGAGTCACTAACAGGCTCTAGTGCTTGAGTGAGCAAAGATACCTATATATCGCTAAAGACTCTGTGTGAGTCAGCTAGAGTGGCTAGGTTATGTATAATAGATAGGCTGTGTGAGGGGCTGCGGGTAAGGAATAAGTTTTTTGGAAAATATTTGCAAAAAACATTATTTATTAAAAATTCTAGTTGTGTGATAAGTCTCAGCACCGCATGAACTTCAATTGAATTTGCAGGTTGTCAAATGTCTTATCACTATAAAAAGTTGTACAACGAAATTCAGCAAGGCCGGGCTGCTGTCCTGGACAGTGGAGTTTCCACAGAGTTGGAGCGGCAAGGTGCTCCAATGCAAGACTCGC
>CAJWEI010000127.1 GCA_913031285.1 uncultured Alphaproteobacteria bacterium
GAACAACGGAATCATAATCCGCGTGTCGGGGGTTCAAGTCCCTCCTCCGCTACCATTTATAAATATAAATCAATGACTTAAGTTTTAGTGTGTGCAGTATAGTGCGTAGCGCACTCGTAGCGCACTTTTTCTGCCCAAAGTATGCTGGAATCGCTGTGTTGAACACAGTGTTTGCAACATAGTCTTTAAACACAGTGTTTGTGTATTGGTAGACTTTTGGATTGGAGTTTCTCTACCGGCAAGCGGCTTTCCCAGATTTCTGAGAGGGGGAGATATCTCAAAAAAATCCAGCAATGCTCAATAAATCAACTTGTGCAGGGGAAGTAGTGCCGCCCCAATATGAGCTGGATCAAATGGAATATCGCTGACCCGTAAGATGGGGTTCGGTGTTAATTGCCCTTTAAAGGCTTCAGCGGCAGTTTCAACGAGCCGTTCTCTGAGATAGCTGGGAGCTTCACCTCCAAAAACAATTTCGTTTGGATCAGCCACTGCCTTGAGTGCTCTGATTGATAAGCAAAGCTGAGGCCTGATCTCCTCGAGCCAATTAGAGATCACAGGGTTAGATGGATCAATATTTTTTGTAAGCATTTGAATGTTCGAAATACTGTATGATGCCTTGTTAAGCCTTTTTACTAACTCTCCGAGCGCAGGGCGTTTGTTTGCTTGTTCAGGCGTAAAAATTGTACTGATCTCACCTGCATTGCCATGACCACCTAAGAATGCGTCTCGCTCTACAAAAAGGCCGGCGCCGTACCCATAATTAAACGATAGATAGGCAAGACAATGAGGATCGGAACCATCGCTTGCGCCTAAGTAGAATTCAGCAGTTGCGCTACAGGTCGCATTGTTTTCAGCAAATACGGGCAATCCAAAGTGGCTACTAAATTCTTTAGCCAAAGGATAGTTTGCCCATTTTGCTAATGGTGATGGTGCAACAAATATGCCTCGGCGATCCACCCGGTGGCCCTGCATAGCAATGCCTAATCCTAATATTTGGTTTTGCGATAACTCTTCGCTCAACCATTGCGCTATTTTTGCTTCAAAGGCAGCTATGAGCTTGCGTGGTTCGCCTGGATCAACTTCAAGGATATCTTGATGAATCGGTTGGCCTGCAAGATCCATGGCGCACACTTTGGCTTCTTCGGTTCCAATGGAAATACCTATAGAAATAAATCGTTTTGTTTCAATTTTAACCCGTGGGCTAGGTTTTCCACGACCAGAAATATACGGGTCGTCCAACCTCAGAAGATCGCGTTCTGCAAGGTTATCTACAATTCTATGTACTGATTGTTGTGAAAGGTTTGTGAGCTTGGTGATATCAGCCCTAGCAATTGGCATGTTTCGCAACACGGTTGACATCACTGTACGCTCACTGCCGGTCGGACGCTCTGTTTCTTTCATTGTCGTAAATTTTTTCATTTTTTATTTTATTTGTTGGTTCACACATTTGGTTCCTATTCTTCGCAAATAAAAAATTACGATACAAGAAGCATTATTACTTGACCTGAGTAATTATATTATTACGCTAAATGAGTAATAAGGCTAAAGCTGATTTTGGGAGGATCTGGTGGCAGCAATCGGGATCAGAAACTTATCTAAGTCGTTTGATGGATTTCAAGCATTATCTAAATTTTCATTAGACGTTCAGCAAGGCGAGTTTCTCACGCTGCTTGGGCCTTCTGGCTGTGGAAAAACTACTCTGTTAAAGATCATTTCAGGTTTTTTAGAGCCATCTACAGGATCGATTTCCATCGGTGGAGAAGATATTACCCATGTGCCACCTGAAAGCCGAGACACTGCTTTATGTTTTCAATCTTACGCACTGTTCCCACACCTCAACGTGCTGCAAAACCTCGAATTTGGATTGAAGCAGAAACGTGTTTCTCGAGATCAAAGAGATGCAAGGGTAAGCGAAGTTGCAGCCAAGCTTGGACTTGAAACCCAGCTGAGTAAATTGCCCAATCAACTGTCTGGAGGACAACAACAACGTGTCTCTTTAGGACGTGCTCTGGTCATGCGTCCAAGTGTAATTTTATTTGACGAGCCACTGTCTAACTTGGATGCAAAACTTCGAGATCAGGTTCGGGTAGAAATTCGCCGAATTCAGCAAGATTATAGTTTGACTGCAATTTACGTAACTCACGATCAATCTGAGGCTTTGGCTATGTCAGATCGGATTGTCGTTCTTAACGACGGTAAAATTGTACAGGTTGATACGCCCGAGCAGCTATATGCGCAGCCTAAAACGCGCTTTGTTGCCGATTTTATTGGTGGTGCTAATTTGATAACCGGCAGGGTTTGTAGTCAAACGAAAGAGAATCTTACTTCCGTCGAGACTCTGATGGGTCAAATCCAAACATCTCATCGCATTAATAAAAGTAGTGAAAATGTTGAGCTGTGTTGGCGACCAGAGCGGGCACAGATAGGCAAAGGGCCCTATTGCGGGACAATTGTGCACCGTGCGTTTCAAGGTCAATTTACCGACCTTATTTTAGAAGAAAACGATATGATCTTTCGCATTCAAACCAATAATGACAGGTTTCGCGTTGGAGAAGTTATCACATTTTCAATTTTGCCTGATGACGTGGTTGTACTTGAGGCGGACGGATGACGATGCGCAACTGGATTCAGATCTTTGCACTTCTTATGCCTGGTCTTGGTTTAATCCTAGTCTTGATTGGATCAGTTGTGTATATCGCTATCGCCCAGTCATTTGGATATTATGCACTGCTTGGTGAAAGTGCGTTTAGTACTGAATTCTGGTCTGAAGTATTTAGCAGAAAAATATTTTCTCGCGCGGTGCGGTATTCAATTTATATAGGCTTCTGGAGCGCTGTTTTATCGGTTGCGCTTGCTTATCCACTAGCAATTTGGTTGCGCAAACCATTCCCCGGATCGATCGGTTTGGGCGCACTTTTGAAAGCACCGCTGTTGGTGCATGGGTTGGTTGCGGCCTTTCTTTATATTAATGTTATTTCCTACAACGGACTGCTTAACCAGACAATGCAAGGAATTGGTATTTGGGCCGAACCACGGCGTCTTCAAAATGACTCAAATGCATTTGGCGTTCTGCTGCTGCAGGTTTGGAAAAATATGCCATTTGCTTTGCTAGTTTTAACTGGTTCTGTACAGGGTATTTCTGATGACGTGCTAGACGCAGCACGCGATTTAGGGGCTGGCCCCTGGGCGCGATTTCGAAAAATTATTGCGCCTCTTACCATGTCGGGTATGCAGGCTGCGATGGTAATCATATTCATTGGCGCACTAGCAGATTTTACTTTTCAAACAACTGTTGGTCCAACCAATCGCCAATCGATGGCGCAGTTAATGGTCAGTTTTAAATCTCGGGGTGATTGGCATTCGGCCGCAGTTGTTGGCGTGTCTTTGATGATTATTGCGCTTCTAGGTTCCGCCTTACTGGCATTATTGACACGTACGGTGATGCGAGGAAGCCCAAGATGAGCTATGCAAGGTTGAATTCGCTGCTCATCGTAATGATTGTAACTGTAGCGTTGATATGGCTGGCAATTCCTTTCACGATGGCGATCCTTTGGTCGCTTGTCGATCCTGCTGAGCCCTGGACAGCTGATAAGTTATTGCCTCCGGTAATGTCATTTTACCGCTGGGTAGACATGTGGGAAAATTCATCTTTAAAATATGCACTGATTTCATCATACTCACTTGCTCCGACAGCAGCCATATTGGGGCTCTGCCTCGCCATGCCAACGGCCTTTGCTTTGGGGCGATTTAATTTTGCGGGGCGCGAACTTGCTAAGCTGTTATGTCTGTTACCATTAGTCGTGCCGCCTTTTATAACGGCAATTTTCTTTTCAGCCCTACTTTTTCAGCTTGGTCTTAATACTTGGCGTTTTGGGGCAATAGTTTTTGCGCACTCTATATTATTTTTACCCTACGCAATTCGTATACTGACAGTAAGCTTCGAAAATGTTCGCCAAGACCATATTGATGCTGCCCGTGACTTAGGCGCGAGTCCGTGGGCGCGGTTTCGTGTTGCGTATTTACCAGCTTTAAAACCCGGAATTTCAGCCACTTTATTAATAGTATTTATTCAATCAATCGAAGAATTCGCAATCGCTTTTATCATCGGTTCACCGGATATAGTTACAATACCAACCCTTCTGTATTCTGCACTTGGTCAGGACTTTGTTCGTCCAAATGCCGCAGTGCTGTCACTCATCCTAGTCGTTCCTAATGTGTTCTTAATGTTGATATTGGAACGGCTTATGCGATCTGCCAACCCGGCGTTATCGTCGGGTAAAGGGTAGCTGGGATTAACAAACTTAACAAAGGAGAAAGAAAATGTTCAAAAAACTATTTACGACTGCTGCTGCTTTGGGGGCGTTTATGACACCCTTACATGCTGGCGACCTATCAACGATGAGTTGGGACGAAATCGTAGCGCAAGCCAAAGAAGAAGGTAATTTAACCTGGTACGTTTGGTATCTACAAGATGATTTTAGACGTGCGATCAGTTCATTTGAAGATGAGTACGGTATTTCAGTAAAAATTCCAGATGGTGATAACGCTGGTAATTCACAAAAAATGTTAGCAGAAAAAGACCGCGAAACCGGTGACATTGATGTGTTCGCCTGGGGTTATGATAGCTTTGAAACTGTTGAGTTGAAATCTCTTTTCAATAGTCTGGACAAGCTTCCTAAAGATGATGGACGGGTTTCAAAGCTTGCAGGCGTTGATGGTGGCGACCATGTTTTGGCTTTCTGGGGGAACCAATCAGGTATTGCCTATGACCCAGCAAAAGTGAGTGAAGCAGACCTTCCGCAGTCGATTGACGATTTCGCCACTTTCTGGACGGATCATCCAAACAAGTTCGGTTTTAATTATGAAAAGGGCGGTTCGGGCCCCTCCTTTTATCAAAACGTATTGCGAAACGTTGCCGGAGTTGATTTCTCCAACGGAGAGGTTTCTGATGCGCGGATTGCAGCCGTTCAGCCGGGTTTTGATTTTTTTAATAAACACGCAGCAAATTACATCATCACAGCGTCTAACGTCGACAATATCAATAGGGTTAGTGATAAAGAGCTGTGGATGGCTCCAGCATGGGAAGATCACCTTGCAGGACTTCAAAACCGTGGCGAAGTACGGAAAGAAATCAAATTCTACATCCCAGAAATGGGTATGAACGGTGGAGGAAACGGCGTTGCCATTCCAAAGAATGCACCTCATCCCGCGGCAGCAATGGTCTTTGTCAATTGGCTAACATCACCTGAGACACAGACGATGTTCAACCGAGATTTTGGCACTGCCCCGATGAATGCTGCGGCAGATGACAGTGCAGCTTTGGTTCCTAATGAACAACGCGCTTTCCGCCAGTCATGGGGTAAACAGCCATTTCGTAGTAAGGTCGAAGAGGCCTTTATCGACAATGTGATTCTTGAGCGTTAAGCGCTTCTAGAACTCAGTGCGGCGCCGGTTCTTCCACCGGCTCCGCAGCCATAAAACGAATTTGGTATGAAAAAATCATGTTATCTGATGTGACTACGAAAAGAACCGCGGATAGTGTGCGTGAAGATATTTTTCAGTACCTATCTGGTCAAAATACTGCTCTGGAGTTTCCAAAGGCGATTACAAAACCTGGACAGGGTGGAAAGTTTGACACTTATGGAAACGTTATGCATCATCCTGGAAATACTTTTGTTTGCCATGTTGATCAAAAATCCGATTTCTTTGTTTCCCTATGTGCCCTTCAAGATGGGTTAAAAAGGTCAGCTTTAGCGAGTAATTATACTTTTTTGCCGCAGCACAGTTTTCATATGACTATTTTTTGTGGGATTAGTGGATCCCCTTTGGGAGTAGATGGTTGGCCGAAAGGAATGCCTTTATCCGCAAATCTCGATCAAATTACTCAGCAGTTTGATACTAAGATTTCCGCCTGGGAAAAATTTAATAAGGTCCTTATGCAACCGTCAGGGATGTCAATGCCTGGTACCGTTCGTATGATCCCTGCTACGGATATAGACGCTCGCATTCTACGAGAAGCCCGACACCAACTGCAGGATCTAACGGGGCTGTATCGGAATGACATTGATACGTATGAATTTCACATAAGTTTAGGCTATTTAAAGCAATGGTATAACGATGATGAAGCAGCTGCCGCGATAGCGGAGGCTGATAGTCTTTTTTACAGCCATTTGAGTGCTTACAGAGATTTAGAGTTTGGGCCCATTGAATTTTGTAAGTTTCAAAACATGCATTATTTCGAAATAATTAGGGTTCTTGGTAATGCCAAGTCTTAAAATGAACAACTGGCCTGCAAACGTTGAAAATTAAGAGTGAACGGTGCAATGAATTGGAATGCAAAATCAAAAATTTCCCAGGAAATTGTGACGGAAGCAAGTACGCTGGCCCTGGAGCATTTTGATAATATATCCAGTCTGCAGATCGAGCAAAAAGGTCATCAAGATTTTGTAAGCCAAGCCGATAAAGAAGTAGAAGCTTTTATTCGCGAAAAGCTTGATTTGCATTTCCCTGATGATGGGATTGTAGGAGAAGAAGATAAAAGAAAGCCAAGTAAATCTGGTTTTACATGGGTGATTGATCCTATTGATGGAACAGCTAATTTTATTAAAGGTATTCCCGCATGGGTAGTTGTTCTAGCAGGTGTTTATGAAGATAAAGTAGCAATAGGAATAATTTTTGATGCATGCCATAATGAAATGTTTTCAGCTATTGTGAACCAAGGGGCTTTCCTCAATGGCAAGCGGATACCACCTCTTGGCGAAGGGCTGTTGAAAGAGGGAAGCGTTGGAGTTGGATTTTCTAATTGCGCTTCCACGAAATGGACCATCAGTATCATAAGCCAAATTTTAGATGAAGGAGGCGTTTTTCAACGGAATGCATCCGGTGCCCTTTCACTCGCCTATGTAGCTACAGGTCGTTTATTAGGCTACGTAGAAGAATATATGAACGCTTGGGATTGCTTGGCTGGGCAGTTACTTGTCGCTGAAGCCGGGGGTGTTATCGAATTGCAATCAGCCAATGCAATGATTGAAAATGGAGGTGAGGTCATTGTCGGTGTTCCGGGTATTTTTGAAAAACTTCTTGAAATATCTCGAAAGGCTAAGATGCTGGTATAAGCATCTGCCAATTCGTGAAAACATTAGCACAATCCGCGTGCCGGGGGTCAAGTTTCTCCTCCGCTACCATTTCAATTTATTTCAATGATTTAAAGTTTAGAGCATGGCTTATTGTCCGTAGCGCACTTATTTAAACAAAATGGATTGGAAACGCTGAGTTGAACAAAATATCTTTAGCATAATAGTCTTCGAACACAGTGTTTGTGTATTGGTAGACTTTTTTGTGCGAGAGCATATTGTTGAACT
>CAJWEI010000128.1 GCA_913031285.1 uncultured Alphaproteobacteria bacterium
CACTGCACTGACTGCGACTGTGACGGGTGCCATGACAGGTGCTTTTGCCGTTTGGCTGGGGCATGAGAAATGATTAGGCAGCTTCAGGTTTTTCTGCACGATTAACAAAACCACGCCAAAGCAAACCTTCTTTCAGCAGAGATACGTGAGTAACTACTTCGTTGCCTTCCTCCCAGCGTAATTCTGACACATAGTCATTTTCGTGAATGGTCGTCCACCGCTTATGCACGTCATAGCCATCCTTCATGGCCTGATCCAACGTTTCGATATGATCATTTACCGTAACCATCTCAAACTCACGAATAAACATATAATCTGGATGATGCATGGCTCTATAAGCTTCTTTATCCCAGTTATGGAAGATTTCGTTAATCCTTTTTGAAACGGTCATTTGAGCTTTCCCCTTTTTAGTTTTCCAAACCGTAACCAAAGGCTCCCAAAATGAAAGAATTACTTAGCGAAATTAACTAGCATCGACCTACGCTTATGATCGATCAACGATCTCCACCGACGTATTATGCCCTAACTCAATTAGGCGTGCCTGTAGCAAGCTTGCTGTGATTGGACTAATTTTCTTGTTTATCCTCGTAATTTGTTTCAATTCGTTTAAATTCACCGAACCTATTTACAGAGTTTCGCGTAAGGTAGAATTTTAATACGCTGAGATTTAAGGTCATAATATGGACTGGTTTGCACCTATCGACATGTATTGTGAACGCACACATCACGGTATAATTTCGGAACCGATAAATCTTGCTACAAACATGGGTTTTTTAATAGCGGCCGTCGTAATGTGGTATCGAGCCCAGACAATAAAAGCGTGCAGAATTTTATCAATCATGCTGGCATCGATAGGCATTGCGTCAGCACTTCATCATTCGTTCGCTCAAACCTGGGCTGCATTAATAGATGTTTTATCCATTGCAGTTTTTGTTTTCACTTATTTATTTTTGGCTAATAGAAAATATCTAGGCTTATCAGTGAAACACTCCATAACAATTATGATTTTATTTTTACCAATCAATTTTATTGCAAGTAACTATCTCTAAGATTTTGATTTTTTAGGCGACAGTGTCGGTTACATACCAATTTTGCTTCTTATAGGCGCTTATGCCCTTATTCTAAGAAACAAGCTTCCAAAAGTCTCAAACGGATTACTGATCGGTTTTTATACCCTTGCAATCTCTCTTGCTTTTCGAACAGTAGATCAAACTTTTTGTAGTCAGTGGCCAGTTGGAACGCATTTTATGTGGCATATTGTAAATGCTATAACGTTGGCTTGGGTCATAGAGGTTTATTATCAAAGCAAAGAAAGAAAGACTTAAATTCAGTTGGCAAGTAAAGGGTGCGTCAGGTTGAATGGCATGGACAGGAACATTTCTCGTAAATCTTTCTTGTGGTTATGCGCAGCGTCTGCTTTGTCAGCTTGTACCAGAAGACATGACTTTAGTATTCTTGATATCGATGCTGAAACGCGTTACCCGCCGCTAGGCAAAATTGAGTTGATTAATGATTTAAATTTTCACAGCTTTGTGACAGGAGGTGGTCCACAAAGCGTTATCTTCATCCATGGAGCTAATATCAATTTACGTGACTGGGTGTTCGCGAACTCCAAAATAAGACAAACGCAGTACAAATCGATTTATGTGGACAGACCCGGCTTTGGTTATTCCGAAAGGCCCAATTCTTCTTGGAGTGCGGTAAAACAGGCCGAGCATATTAGAAAATTTACTCAATTGAATAATATTAATGAGCCAATATTAGTGGGTCATAGTTGGGGGTCATTAGTTGCGCTTGAATGGATTTTAGCCCATCCTGACGAGGTAAAAGGGTTTGTTTCCGTCGCTGGCGTTAATAGTTCTTTTGGCAAAATTACTGAGGTGATGTCCGAAATAGGTATTTTTAATATTGCCGTCGAAATATATTCACGGAATTTAGCAAAAAATGTTTCATCTGGGTCAATTGAACGATTTGCAAAAAGAGTTTTTTCGCCACAAAAAGTACCTGAAAAATATTTAGAGTTTGTTGGTCCTGATTTGTCCAGGAGACAAAAGACAATACTGGCTAACAATGAAGACCTCAAACAAACAGCAAGCACTTTGGCAAATTTAGAAAAAAGATATTCAGAAATCCAAGTGCCTGTAGAAGTAATCCATGGAAAGAAAGATTGGCTTTTAGACCATAAACTGCACGGACAGGCATTTGCAGATGAATTACCTTTATCAAATTTGACGCTATTAGATGGGGTTGGGCACATGGCACATCATGCTAGTCCAAACGCCGTCAACAAAGCTATAAAACGCATTATTGACTAGTGTTTTGATAACCTTCTCAGCTCCTTCATTTGCTAGCAAATACCTCCCATCTGCATCTCCTTTTCTGCTTTCAAAAACTCTAACCAAAGGCTTCCAAAATGAAAGAATAACTTAGCGAAACCAGCATCGACTTATGCTCACGTGCCATCAACAATCTCCACAGATGTGTTATGGCCCAATTCTATCAGCCGTGCCTGGAGCAAACTTGGGGTTTTGTCGCGCGCCCCATGTAGATGACAGACTTGAGAGGCAGCGGCCCAAACACAAAGTCACCTTTTCGATTGATGCCGCGTGGGCCGAGGCCGGTCTGAGGCCCAGCAACAAGGCCAGCATTCGTGAGTTCGCGCACCAACTCCTTCGGCTTGATGAAGAGCTCGGGATCGTGTGTACCCCTTGGAAGAAGGCCGAGGATATTTTCAGCGACCGTGATGGTTGCCAGGCGAGACACAAGGTTTCGGTTGATCGTGTCGTAGAGAAATATCCCGCCCGGCCGCAAGACACGAGCGATTTCCGCAGTCACCTTTGTCAGATCACTGACGTGCTCTAAGACATCTACGCAAACGACGGCATCAAAAGCCTCATCCTGATAGGGAAGCGCCTCGCCAATGCCAACGTCGTACCGGATCGCCTGACCAACAAGGGTTGCCCTGCTTTTGGCGGCTTCGATGGCGTCCGAAGCGGGATCAATTCCTGTCACTCGCGCCCCCTTGCTGGCCAATGCCTCGGCCATGAAGCCGCCAGCGCATCCGAGATCAAGAACGTCTTTGTCCGCCCAATCAATGTAGCGGTCGAACCAAGCAAGGCGGCCTGGAACGAGGTTCTTGAGAGTACGCACCCAACGCACCTCATCTGACCACCATTGATCGGCGACGCGGTCATAGATTGATAGATCATTACGACGAATGCTGGTCATGCTTTCTTGATCCTTTCAGATACGGAATGACGTAAGGCACCTGACTTTGATACGCACGAAACCGCGCCCCGTACCTTTTTTCGAAGCGGTTTTCCTTAAGCTTTGGTGCAAGGAGACAATAAGCCGTCAATGTCATGGCCAACGCCAATTGATCGGGTGTCCAAACAGGGACGGTCCATAGCGTCAGAGCAAAGGAGGCGTAGATGGGTTGCCGGATGATCCGGAAAAGGCCCGTTGTCGGCATTCCGGGGAAGACCGGCTTCTTGTCTTGAGCCAGCGACATCCAGCCAAGTGCGCCTGACTGTACCTCCGCCCCGGCATCATAACTCGCTTTGATCAGCAGGAGCCACGACACCGTGTAAAGTGCACAAATGACATAAAAAGCGGTGCCTTCGGCGCGCCACCAAACCACGCCACTTGGGGTCCATAAAACAAACAACATCAAGAGCTGTAGAGAGGCGACCATCGCGTATGTCGTGGTGCTGAGGGTTTGTGCGTAGTCGGCGGGTGCAAACCATTTCAGCAACCTGCTGCCCCGCGCGCTCAACAAGAGCGAATGCACTATCGGGAACTGTAGGGCCAAGACCCCGTTTGTAACGTAAGACCAGGGTTCCGGGACGCGTCCAAGGCTTTCACTCATGCCAAAGAACATAGCCACTATCATTGCACCTACGGCCAGCGCGAAAATGATGTGGCACATGACACCATATGAGAAGGCAGTGCTGATGCGCCGAAACCCGGGCGGCATACGAAAAAGTCCAAGGACTAGCGATAGAAGCCTGCCGAAAGGGGTGTTGTGATCGTGGTCCATGCGTAGAGACTTAGCGCGAAAACCCTAAAATCGAGATCGTCTGACGAAGGGTCGCAGTTAGCGTATCTTTTGCCCCTTCGATGCGCATTAGGCACCACCCACAATCTCCACCGACGTGTTATGCCCTAACTCAATTAGGCGCCCGCCAGCCAGCTGCTCTGGCTTCTGCCTCTGAACAAAACCAGTGTTCGCTCTTACCCTTATTAACCTTTATCTTATCGTACCACTTTGATCCTGGTATGTGGTAAATTTTTCTGTTGCCGCTGATGTTTCATTTTATCAAACATTGTCCACTCACTTCCGGTTGCTTGTTTCTAGCCTTTCATTAATGAACGGACTTCTGCAAGCTCTTCAGCCTTGACATTTAACCTCACCCCAAGTTCGCCGCTGTCCCGCAGGACCGGACGTTTGCTCAAGTAGATTTCAACGGCTTCGATCACTTCATACGCCGCGCAGGCCGCGGTAATCCTTGTCATCAGCCTCTCTTGCGTATGATAATGCCCGTCGCTCGCGAGACGATCGATTTCAGCGATAAGTGGATCATAATCAAAGACATGGTTCATGCAATCGGTATCGATAAAAACGAACTTTGGATCAATTGTAAGCTTGAGATGAAGGAGGTGAACGTCAGGAACGACATCATCTGGGCCGTATGTTCCTAGAGATAGGTTAAGTTCCAAATTCTTGAGTTCGATTGTGCTTTTCATGTTTTTACTCTCACTAATGCAAAATTAATCGTTGGGTTCATACTCGCCGTCATAAGCCAGGCGCGCGATCTCATCCGTCATTCATTTAGAATGTCGAAGTTACTGGCGGCGTGCTTTTGCCGAGGTGGCACGCCAGCCCTATCGCTTGTCATTAACTTTTTCGTCTAGATCGTCTGCAGTCTCAACTTGCTTTGCATCCGTTAGCGATGTTCGCTTTGGCATTCAAACATTTTCAAAGAAGGCAGCTCAAGTTCGCACGCGGCTTTTGCCACGCCAAATCAGAGACTGGTTATTCAGCTGTTTAAGGTCTGCGCGACCCGAGGCGATTTCATGGCACAGATCGACTGCACGTTGGGCTTGTTCATGCGTAAGGTTTTTGTAGGCAGGTCGGTCTAGGTATGCGTACCACACACCGCTACAAATCGTGTCCAAAACGATGCGCTGGAAACAATGATCCTCGCGAACGGGCCAATTCTGCCCACCACTTTTCGCTAATGAGGGGAGAACTTCCTTCGTTAGGTGCAGGTATGCGTCGACCAAATTGCGCCTGTTTACGGTTTCTTCCTTCAAGCCTAAACGTGCTCCGTCATTTGTCTATTTTATTCTTTGAACGTAAATTAGTACAACGTATTCGAAGCTCAATCCTGCGAAAGGGTGATTGTTGGCACCCGAATTTAGCTCACTTCATCGCACTCCAATTGGACAGACCGGTATTTCAACTTACTTCTCTTTTTCTGATAGGAGATGGAAGCTATGATGCTTGATAATTCCAACAAAAAGCTAATGGCGCCAACACGAGCGGCCGGTGAGGCTATGCTTCGGCTATTTGCGCCGCGCATGGGCAAACGTTACACCAACGGCCGCAATCATGATCGAGGGGCTGGCCAACACCGCGATGTCTCAATGCTTTCTCCATATTTGCGACGACGTCTTTTGCTCGAGCAAGACGCAGTTGCCATAGCCGTTCTCGAGCATGGCGCTGAAGGCGCTGAGAAGTTCATTCAGGAGGTCATCTGGCGTGGTTACTTCAAAGGGTGGATGGAACGGCGTCCAGTTGTATGGGACCAATACCGAAAAGGAATGACGCAGGATCTAATGGCTCTGGATCGTGATCGTGGCCTTCGCAGACGTGTGGAAGCTGCTGAGGCTTATCAAACCGGGCTTGACTATTTTGACAACTGGGCAGAGGAACTTGTGGAGACTGGCTACCTTCATAACCACGCCCGCATGTGGTTCGCCTCAATTTGGATCTTCACGCTTGAACTACCATGGCGATTGGGTGCGGACTTCTTCTACCGGCATCTTCTAGATGGCGATCCTGCGTCAAATACACTCGGATGGCGCTGGGTGGCCGGCCTACATACACGTGGTAAACCCTATCATGCGCAGGCCTGGAATATCGCAAAGTTTACCAACAATCGCTTTAATCCGCGTGCAACAGAGCTTGCCGAAGTCGTCGAGGGTCTTGAAAGCGAAGAACCTGAAGGCCTGCCAAGCGTAATACCACTCCGCAAAGTTCAGTCTCCTGATCTAAACCGTCCAACGGTCCTGCTAATTACTGAAGAAGACTGCCGCCCAGATGACTTTGACCTGCAATCATTGAACCTGGTTGGATGTGCAACACTTGCAGCTAGTCACCTACGCTCGCCAAGACCTGTTGCTCCATTGGTCGAGAAATTTGAACAAGGTGCGTTAAGCGACACCGCTTCACGGATTGGTCTGGACGTCACAGTGCTCCGAGCAGGAGTACCCACTGATCTAGCTCGCTGGGCTTCTCGTGCAGGCGCAACACAAATCGCGACCCCCTACATTCCTACCGGTCCGTTGCAAGATTGGATGCTTGAGGCTAAGCCCGCGTTGGAGGAGGCTGGAATTGACCTGGTTGAATGGCGCAGGGATTGGGATAGCGCAATCTGGCCGCAAGCCACGGCCGGGTTTTTCAAGGTCAAGAAACAGATCCCCGCCATTCTCCAAGATATAGGGCTGACATGATCGACATCATTATTATTGGCGAAGGTATGTCAGGGATCACATGCGCTAGAGCATTTCAGGCAGCAGGCCTACTCGTTCGTTCGTTTGATTGATAAGGGCGCTGGTATTTCTGGGCAAAAAGGCATCAAGATGCGCAGATGTTGCTGGGAGGTGCATAACTTTCGATCACGATGTGCAACCTTGATCGAAGTCAGTTCGCCGCGAGTGCAGCTGCGTTGGGACAAGAAGCTGTGGATACGTGCTACTTAGCAGATGGAACGAGCTGTGCTGTTGGCTTGCCTAGCATAGCGACGTTGCCAAAGGCCCTAACTCATGATCCAGCTGATAGTTGTCGAAACTGTCACGCTTAGCGCAGGAGGTGCATATAGTGATTTGGGCTGTTTTCTGTCCGAAGCAATCTTAGCTTAATTTTATTTCAGATCCAATTCGTTTTTTTATATTATGATCCAGTAGAGCCTTCATAGGCCTGTGCAACAAACGTGTCCCGTCGTTAGATTTTCAGGATAAGCCAATTAAAGATTTGTTCGCAGTAGTATTTCAATACGAATTC
>CAJWEI010000129.1 GCA_913031285.1 uncultured Alphaproteobacteria bacterium
CTGAAGGATTCGTTAACGGTGCATGACGTTGTTTGCTGTGACAATGCGACAAAACGCCATAATGCTACAAGTCCGTGCCGGGCAGCAACTGAACTAGGGGGAGGGTAGCGCAGTCGTTAATAAGCTGCCCGACATTAGAACGATTTCAAACTGGCCTTTTAAGGTCAAACAGTCGCCGTCAATCAGACAAAAGCCAGTGAGTATATTACAATTGCCCTTGTCCCCCAAGTTGAGGAGATTTTAGCTCAACATGGACTAAATTATCTGATCGAATGTAAAATTTCACCGCCGATTCCTATGACCTTTCCGTAGTTTCCCATTATTTCATAAAACTCCGGGAAATAGTCATTTTGGGACGCGTTTTCCACATGTCTTTGGATACTTTCCATAGATGTAAATCTCTCATTGATGGTGAAAATAGTGTTTCCCGTGGTACCTTTTGAAGGGTCTGTTGGATCTGTAAACTCAGGAGACTTGGTGAAATGGGATGATATCAAATGGCTTTCACCATCGTTTTCGCTTGAATAAAATCCATTCATCCATTCAGCGTGTTTTTTAAATATTCCTTCAACGTGATCGGCTTTTTCGTCAGCCACGACATAACCAAGATTAATGCACTTTATATCCATGTTAATCTCTCCTTTCCTAACTACAAAAAGCTACCTCGCCCAATTATTTAGATCGAACATTATATTTCTTACTCTAAAATTCAAAAGTTCGCCATAATTTGGCACTGTCTTTGCTTTAATCAGAGAGTACGCATTTTAGCGTCGGGAAACTGACGCTCATTGATTTCTCCCTAGACTTTGGGCCGCTTAGGCGGCCCTTTTTTCTCAGCCTCTGATAAGTAGCAACAACGCCGCTATCAGGCTCTTTGATGCCGTCAACTCGACTTTCTTTTCATCTAACATCTTCACCTCCCGTCAATGATTTGAAACGTTCGAACAAACGGACACTTTAGGCAAAGTTCCCATGGCATGATCAGACAACCGATCTGCTGGTCAACAAGTGAGTCCGTCGCCAGTATCTAAAGCTCGAAGAGTGTCTTTGTCGCTATATGAGTGATGAATTAGAACGGATCGAGCAATCGACTATGTCAACCGTCTCGTCAAAAAAAGGAGAGCAGATGAAAGGTATTCTCGGTCCAAACACAGGAACATTAACCGCTTAAAACCTCATCCCATCTGAAGGCGCTCTATTAGTACAAAAAGCTAGGTGGATATTGGAAATTTTAAAGGCTAGGTCAATGTTGTCTTCATAAACTTTTATGTGTTCACCATAATTGTATATATCGAGGATGCGAGCCTTCTCCTGTGCTTCATTTGCGTTTTTAACATATTGCTGCGCCCAACTTTTCAGCCTTGCACACTCGTCACTCGTAATTGCCAACGCAGGGTGAGCTAGGGTTCCTAAAATAGCCACAATAAGTAAAACACGCATTGGTAAATCCTTAGCTATTGTCCCTAGAGCCCAGGAAGTATCCACAATAACCAAATGTGAGCCTTCTAACCAGACCAACAGGGCCACCAATGAATTGTGGTGGTCTTTTTTTGAGCCTCGAGTCACTAAGCAGGCAATGCTGCAACCGCGCTGTCCATGCTGCGGCCAGCCAGAGACAATCATTTGGGTTCATGGGCATGGACAATCTGCTCATTGCACAATGGATGTAATGTCATGCTGTGAAGGTGCTCAAGAGGACGGTGGATAAAAACACTTTCAGGCACATATGATTATCAGCCGAGACCAATTCATCGACGTTCGCAGGGTTGCTGGCATTCGGTTAACTTTTATGTTTAACGGATACAACAGAGTCTATGTCGGTATTGCTTGCATTTAAGATTGCCGGTGATAGCGTGGCGAAATGAAAGAAAGAAAACGCCGGATTTGGGTCTCATCGCTTTGGTCAACCGTTTTAGTCTTGATGTACATAAACGATAGCCGTCGAAAGTTCGAGCAAAGTGGTGAAAGCATTTCGGTGTTGTCGGTCTTCATCATTCTCTCTATTGCAGGTGTTGTAGGTCATTTTTTAATCAACCGAAGTCTCAGACGAGACTAGGTTTTCTTAATGAACTCGTTAAGTGAAAATTTCGAGTTCACTTCTTTTTGGACCTTGGAGCTTGAGACTATGATTGATAACCCTACTAGACTTATTGGCCTTGTCATTGTTTTAGGAGCGGTTGTTGCCGCGATTATCTATGGAGGGGGACAGGAAAAATTCCTAGATATGCCATCTTTATTATTAGTAGCTATAATTGGGGTCGGTAATGTGATCGGGGCAAAGGGCGACGACAGTATACTTACGAAATTTGGTGATGGTTGTGTAAGAGGAGGTTGGATCGGTTTGTTAATCGGCCTTATCCTAATTGTTGACGCCCAAATCTTTGCATCAATGAACGTCCCTGCTTTGGGTGCCGCGATGTCGGTGTGTATGCTCCCGTTATTTTACGGCTACACACTCAAATTTTTATCAATGCATATAGATTGAGAAAGCATTGAACAAACACAACAAATTGACCCTTTAACCCTTTTTTGAAATTGATCCTTTGCGGAAAAGGGTGGGGGTGTGTTTTCCCAAGCTATGGGACCCATTCGAAAATTTTCTGTTTCAGATGTCTAGCTCGACATCAATCACGTAGCTTTCATATCTGTTAACTCTAGTTATCTCTTTGTCCCAATCAGCACCATTCATTAATTCCATACACTTTTTATAAGCCGCTACATCTTTAAACCTCAGAACTCCCATATGACGATGCTTGTCTTTTTGACTGAAAAGCACACCATGCTCAGCGCCAATCATCCCAAATTCGATCATCTGATCTTTTATTTTCATGAAATCATCATGGTCTCTCTTAATGTGAGCTTCCAACTCCCACTTCGTGGCAAAGTCATGGGTAAAGGTTGCCATTATTTTTGTCATAACTTTTCTCCTGCGTCGTTTATTTATAGCTCATAAAGACCAATGCCAATGCCACTAAGATAATAGTTACGATCAAAAAGGCACGCAGCCAAAGCGCGCTGATGTCAATTAATATTTCCAGCATGACTAAAAGCCACCAGCAACCATTGTGTTCCAGTAGATGAGCTTTGGCACATTGTTTTGCTTTGCAATCCTGGTGTAGACTGTAGGCACACCAAGCACGACATGAGGCGGAAGGTAATGCAGAAGTTCACCAATCAAAGTTTGTCCTTTTGCACTTTTTTTCAAACCTCGAGTCAACAATTGATCCTAATCGCTTAATGGAGACTTTAATGTCGTCAGAAGGTTTTACAAATGTCTCAGTTCAAAAATTTGCGTCTGAGGGTGATATGGTTCTATTTGAACGCAACTGGGATGAACATAGCGAATTGGTGTTAAAAAAGCTTGGTCAACGTGGCTTGCTTTCGTTCACTGCACATAAGATTTTAAACCAAGATGAAGATTTGACACGCATGTACATATTTGAATATGAAAGTGCCGAGGCAGTGCAAGCGTGCCTTCCTATTTGGAAGGGGCTTGAGACAGCGTTATTCGGAAATATTGCGATGAAGCTAACTGCTTACCGTGGCGTCCAATCCGCTCGATGGACACGAGATTAGGAGAATTTCATGGCAGATGCCGAGGCAAAAAAGACAGCAGCTGACAAAGGCTTCTATGTGGTCGACCCCGATCGTATTGGCGCAGGGCCACCAAAAGAAGGCAATTATTCGGAAAGTAAAAAGAGTTACTACGCCCGCAAGTATATGGAAGCCCAGTCTGCTCGATCTAAACTTGAGGCAACGCCAATCGAGCGTGAGTCGGATGTTTGATCAATACGAACAAGTCACCGAGCAGCCCATCCTTCATCCCCGCTGTCCATGTTGCGGCCAGGCAGAGACAATAATTTGGGTTCATGGGCAAGGACAATGTGCCCAAAGCAAAATGAATGTGATGCTATGTTGTGACGGTGCTCACAAGGGCGAAGTTGCTTGAACATTTGTAGAGGCATCAAATTCTAATAACGAAGCAATGATCTGGAGCAGCACGAGCGATGAGCCGAAATATGTGGATACTGGCTGGCCTGATGGCCATTCTCTCGTTAACAGTAATTTACCGCGGAGAAAGCGGTATGCCAGCTCCTGATTATGTCAAGTGCAAGGAGAGTTTAGTCACCCAGATCGTTACTGGTAAATGTACTGAGCGTTCCTCAGTTGCAGGTAACGCCGCTGAGATGAATGGGAATGCAAGGTAACAAAGCAGTGTCATAATAAGGTTTGTTACCTCTCACTTGATTAGGAATTTTCATGGAAAGTTTGCTGAATGAAATCACTGAAGTTTTGCTTTTCTTGAAGATAACAACGTATGCCTTGGTAGCGGTTAGCGTCGCGTGGGTCATTTATGTATTTCGTAAAATAGTTGGCTTAGACACTCACTCCATTGAGTTGAGGCGTATAAGGCGGTTGCTTGAACAACTTGCCAAGGAAAAAACCGAATAGGCTAAACGTCAACTTCTTTGCTTCGAGCGCCAATAAAAACCAACAATTAGTAGGGGATTAACCGCTTTTTCGAAATTGATCTTCGAAAAGAAGGCATGGGGGAGTAGTTGACCGAGCTATGGGACCAAGCATTTTTATCATAATCCGCGTGTCAGGGGTTCGAGTCCCTCCTCTGCTAACATTTTATAATTTTCTCAATGTCTTGTGTAACGGGCTAGGTGCCATATCTTGCCCTGCTTCAGCCACCCGTTAGATTCTGTTTTTATTATCTGAATGATCGTCAAGTCATTGTTGTGATGCTTTTTATAGCGGCATTCCTACATAATTTTCAGCAATCATCTGACGACCGGTTGGCGTGCTTGTTACATATCCAAGCTCTGCCTCTTTCACGCGTTGCTCAAAAGTATCTTCAGTAAAGCGGTGGGTGAGGTTTGTGAGATACCAGCTAAATCTTTGGGTTTTCCAAACACGCTTTAAGGCGCGCTCAGAATAGTGAGATAAAGCTTCTTCATCTTTTTCATCAAAAAATGCTGCTATTGCTTCACTAGCGTAATAGATATCTGAAAAAGCAAGATTGAGGCCTTTTGCGCCTGTTGGCGGGACAATATGTGCGGCATCGCCGGCAAGCACCAGCCTACCAAAACGTAAAGGCTCTGCCACAAAACTACGCAACGGTGCAATTGACTTTTCAATTGAAGGTCCCGTTTGAATTTTGTCTGCAACGGCCTCAGGTAGTCTGTGTCTTAGCTCATCCCAAAACATATCATCAGACCACTGCTTTACATCATCATCGGGCTTGCACTGAATATAATAGCGTGAACGTGACCATGAACGCATCGAACATAGCGCAAATCCCCTATCTGCGTTTGCGTAGATAATCTCGGCAGAAACAGGCGGGACATCAGCTAAAAGCCCAAGCCAGCCAAATGGATAGCTTTTCTCAAAAATGTTGATAGCCCCTTTTGGCACAGAAGCGCGGCTTACCCCATGATAGCCGTCACATCCCGCGATAATTTGGCAGTCTATATGGTAGCTCTTCCCGTCTCGGTTAAATGTAACCGATGGGGCGCTGGTATCAAAATCATGTAAACTGATATCTTTAGCTTCATAAAAGGTTTTATTTGGTGATCTTGCACGCAAATCACATAAATCTTTCGTAACCTCAGTTTGGCCATAAGCGGTTACAATTTTGCCGCCTGTATTTACGCCTAAGCCAATTTTGGTCAAAGTATTATCAAATGCAAGTTGAACACCATGATGGGGAATGCCTTCTTCGTTCAAACGGGTATCCGCACCAATGCTTGAGAGGATGTCTACACTTGTCTGCTCAAGAATACCGGCACGAACACGCGCCAATACATATTCTTTTGCGCGTTTTTCCAGAACCACATTTTCTACGCCAAGCTGATCAAGTTTTATCGCTAAGGCCAACCCTGCGGGGCCAGCACCAATAATGACAACTTGCGTAGAGTAATAGGCCATCAATAAATATCCTACAAAATGCTTGTCTTTAACCGTGGGAAAACACGCCGTGTATTGCCGCTGAAAATCTGTCTCTTTCTTCTCCAGGCAAAGCTTTGTTGCGATTAATATCGCGTTTCGTGTCGTCACAATAATGACCAGTTCTGAGGTCGGTATCGTGCACAGCCCCTATGATCTCAGACGCAAAAAATATTTTTTGTTGGAACAACATCAAACCAAAAATTAATACTGTCATAGTAATACAAATATGTATCACAATGAATATTGCTAAGCACTCTCTGATTAAGGTCACCAAGTCCCTTATCTTGCGCAATGCCGCGGAATCTAACCTAGTGATAAGGCACAGCACCGCTGCCATTCGGGATAATAATCTTGAGCTCAGGGAAATCTTTTAATACGTCTGAAAACATTAAATGCATAAACGCGGAAGTATCTGCGCACAGATAATAGCTTGAGGTAATGTCAAGTGAAGGATGCTAACCCCCTGATAAATGAATTATTGCAGAATATTTAATTCAGCCATTTTTTCAAAAAGCGGATACCAATATTTATCGCTACGCCGTGCATCATGCCAAAACCCGCCTGAAGGGTCGGGATTGAGATTGCAGCCAATAAAGCCCATCCAGAGAGCATATCTATCTAGCCCATTAATGCCTGTTTAAATTGGGGTCTCGGGACTTTGCTGCAATTTTCACACAGGTGCAAAATTTTTTGGAAATAACTCACATGCGCGCTCGAATAAACCATTTTGTTGTTCTGTCCAAGGTTGCAACGTGCTGGGGTTACCAACATGGTGGCACGTCCAACTTGAGCGCGACGAGAAGATGCTTAAGTCAGTGCCGCGCTCTTGCTTAAGTTCCAACTGATTGGCTTCAATGCTATTGCGAATTTCACCATCAGATAGGTCGATTTCATCTTTGCTAAACAGAAAGTCTGGTCTGTTTCTGGTTTTTCCTTTTAGGCACTTCGATTGGCTTCAAAAGCAATTGGTGTGGCGGTGTAATGGCCATGACAGTCAATAATCACAAATTATGATCCCTACAGTTGACCAACTTAAAATACTTAACACATCCGGGGTATTGATATATTTAAAGCCAGCCTTTTAAAGCGGTGGGCTTATCTTGTAAGTATCTATTCCAAGTTCACCTGCGGCAAGGCACTCGAGTTTATCTTTTTCATTATCGGTGCGTTTTTCTGCGGCCTGCAATATTTTTTCGACAACGTTGCGTGCCACATGGCAACCCCCGACATCATCAGCAACAATAACATCCTCTGGACAGACGAGCTGACCTGTGGAAATAAATGGTAAATTTAACGCACCCAAGGTGTTTTTTTACAGTGCCTTT
>CAJWEI010000130.1 GCA_913031285.1 uncultured Alphaproteobacteria bacterium
AACGAAAGGTGGCTTAAACGAGCACGTGGCGCGGCACTAAAGCGCGACAGGTCCATTAGTGCCTTTACACTTAAAATTGAGTTCCTTTTCTGAAACCACTTGAAACAGACTAGCGGCTAGATATTCGATTTGTGACAAATGCTTCATTGACATTTTTAAGTCAATAACTTGGGAATAACGCTTCGGATCAAGAACTCTTTTAGCTCTACCGACTCGTTATAAAACTAAGCAGATGATTGCCGTCCAGTTTTAAGTGGCATCCAGTCCAATCTCAGTTACTAACCTTCACACCATTTTTAAACAGTCCTGTCCGATAAGACCAAGAACTTCCATCTGGATTAAAGCCTATCCAAGGGCCATCTTCTTTCCCGGCTTTATACTGACCTCGGTAAAAAACCTTTTCGTCGTCATAGAAACTAACCCACAAACCTTCTTTTATCCCGTCTAGGTAGGCGCCTTTGTAAAATATTTTCCCATTGTGGTAATAACCCACCCAGGTCCCCTCTTTTTTTCCAAGTTTATAATTTCCTTCACTCTTAACCCGTCCGTTGTCGTAGTGGTACACCCATTGACCGTGCCTCGATCCATTCTTGAAAGATCCACGATTTTGTCCATGGATTATACCATTGAACGGAATGTCCCTAGAAATCTTGTAGTACAGACCATTTCTCTTCACTAAGTCATCCAGTGTTTCGCCAAAACTTGGAAATGGAACTCCTATTAATAAAAGGAGGACAGGAAAAATAATTTGCATAAGTTCACTCCAAAGTTCTCTAGAAATCAGTACACATTTTAGATCAACCACCCAAGTGAAAATCAACTTATGACGGGATGTCCCAGACAATGTCTCATCCATCAAAAAGTTTTGGCCCCCTTCTGCGCAAATATCTCAGCCAATCGATAAATTCGCAGTTGAGTTGTAACTGTTTTTTGCCAAAACCAATTTTCTTGTTGTTTCAGGACCCTCGCAATATAACGAATGACAGCCTTGTGCATAACAACTTTGAATGCATTTGCCTGCGCTACTGATCTTGCAATCAGAAGGCTATTAAAATAATCAAAAATCAATGCCCTGTCGGATAAAGGCGCCGAACAGAAGCGAACTGATGTCCATGAATTTGCAACAGACTGATATTTGCCACAACATGTGCTAAAAAACTGGAACTGTTTTTTGAATAAAGTCATAGCATCCCAACCCATCCGCTAATTTCTGAGAGCTCTGATCCACGGAAGCATACAGAGGTTCGAAACCTCTCAGGTGTGCCATTTTTCTTCTCTCCTCTCAATTTAACGATTTTTTAGGAGCATAACTCGTCTAAGTGTTAGGGTGAACATCTGTAAAACTGCACGCGAAGGTTTCCAAACTTATTCATCCAAGTTTGAGGTTTTGTGAGGATGACTATATGAGGCGTCTCTTTATCGTTGATATAAATTAGGCCTCCTGTGTTGTGGTCAATGAACGTATCTGATTTTGGCCTGCTACGCTTGTGAGTAGTCGACTCAAGCCCAATAGTGTTTGTATCAATCCATTGCAGTATTTTTGCGTTTTGCTTTGTTTGGCCCTCTAAACGCGCGACGTCTTCATAAATGCTGTAATAAGCGGTTTCTTCACACAACCAACTTTCGGTGGCATCAGCAGAGGACGGAAAAATCATCATGCAAAGGATCAGCAAACCCATGACACCCAATGGCTTCGGCAATCTATAGGCTGGTGCTGTCGCGCGACAATCCATCTCTAGTGCTTCCACTATTTCAATTCGTTCATCAAAAAGGGCGAACAAGAACATGCTTGCTCGCCCTTCTTTCACAGTAAACACCTTTTAAGGTAAGCAATTACTACTGCATGCTTTCCGCGGTTACCCGATAAATTTCGCCTTCATCGACAGCGACATAGAGTGAATTATCAGGTGCCATGACGAGGCCACGAAAACGCTTCGAGAAGCCTAGTGGCATGCGGGTGATCGCGTTGATGCCCAATCCGTCAGGGGTAATACCAACCATATCTATTCTCTGGCCAATTGGCGTGCCACCGAAGCCTATACCAAGAACGCCTGTTGCAAGCCGGCCTTCGTAGATACCCCAGTTCTCACCCTTAAGGAATGCAGCTGACGAAGTACCCTGTGACCAACCATTATTGTTCCAGGTTGGTAGCATAAGATCGTCGAAGCGTGTGTCGCTCATAGGCATATAAGACGCACGAACCGCTGGATCCATGCCATCCATTTGTTCTGGCTCATATCCACAGTATTTGTCGGGACAAGCGCCACGACCAGCTGTCATCTCTTGTGGATCCCAACCCGCGTTTCCACCATTGACTAGCGCGGTAATTTCATCACTGTGCCAAGGTCCATGCTCAGCCGTAAACGCTTTTCCGTCACTGGGGCGAAAATCAATACCCTGTACGTTACGGTGGCCATAAGTATAGATTCTCTTATCGAACCCTGTTGGTGGGTTATTATCAGGGTGCGCTTTTCCGTCAGTATCTACACGTAATACCTTTCCGCATAGTAGTTTTGGAGATTGTGGACAGACTCCTCTATGGCGATCACCGCCCGAAATCCAAAGATAACCGCCTGGACCTACACGCAGACGTCCACCATTGTGTGCGCCAGGCCCTCCAAACGGCTGGTTCGATTCGAATGGCTTGTATTGGATGTCAGTAACGATGTCTGTTCTGTCAGTTACGCTCTTCATGTCCTCACTCAATGTGAGACGCATAACAATATTGCCGTCACAACGTTCGAAGTTGGTCTTACAACCTGACCCGTGGTACTGGTCCGACGTGGATGCGACATACAAACGATGGTTCTGATCGAAATTACGATCTGCTACGACGCCCATCATGCCTGCCTGACCTTCACAGAATAAATCCTCGCCCGCGCTGGAGTAGCCTGATGATCCTTTCATTCCATAGATACTGGTCACTGTCCCATCTGGAGAGCGCATGGAAAGACCCTTACATTTCTCGGTGTAAAACATGGTGCCATCGGCATGCACGTTCATATCCCAGGGCTTGTCCAGACCCTCAAGCACCGGAGTGATCTTGATGACCGGCACATCCATACCTCCAGCAAGGGCGACTGAGCAGCCCATAACCAAGGCTGACGCCACAGAGGCGATTAGTGATTTATTGATTAGATGCTTCATAAAAAGTTCCTCCCTATTTTTATAGTTACTTGTTTTAGTTTTGTAGTTACTTGTATTTCGCGTCTTTCAGATACGCCGAAAGATTTTCGATTTCTTCGTCGGTTAGTGGTTTAGCCATCATGATCATGAGCGCCGAATTCGGTCCAAACTTCTGACCTGCTCGGTAAGCTATAAGTTTTTCCCGTGTGTATTCGATTGGGTTACCTGAAACCTTGGGATAGCTAGACACGCCTATACCGGCTGGCCCATGACAAGCATGGCAAGACTCGTGAAATAGCTGGTCGCCTGCAGATGCATCGCCTGCAACCACTGAATTTGAACATCCCAGCGCCAATGCAATCGACATTGGACCTATAAGCTTTATCATATGGTCCCTCCTTTCATAACCACAGGTTATTGATAGTACTTTTTCATGTCAACGCCGTAGTTAAATAACGCTAGTGGGAGAGCTCAAGTACAATTTTCGGGATAGAAACTCATCAAAGACTGAATGGCTTGCTTGTGTTGGAGGGACTTTGCGGAAGGCGGGTTTCACCCAAGCGTTGATGGTCACCACTCCATCTTTGAATAGCATTCTTTCCTCTGAACCAGGCTGACTGACAGTCGCCCCACTCCATACTGGGATAGTGAGGCCAGGTTCGGCGGTAATGTTATTTATGAGTGCGTCACACAGACTTTTGAAAGTCTTTTGATTCAGATCGATATTTGGGAGGGTTGGTTCGCTAGCCCTCTCTTTTTTTGTAGAATTACACTCTGACCAAAATGGAGTATCTCAGAAATAATATCAGTTCCTTTTTACATTGATGGGGGAGTTGGGGGAGATGCTTTTGGAACATACCAAAAAACGAGCAAGCAGCTTCCAAGATCTGCTTGATATAATTTATGTATATTATTCAATACCTTTATTTTTTACTAAGTTGCCAGTTGGAGCTACCCCATCTCCCCCATCTCCCCCATTTGGGGTTGTACCGGTGGTAAATGATCACATTACTCCCCCATCACTCGGACATATCGAGCTTGGTCCCGTTTCGTGCGATCTTTGTAAACACCACATTTTTCAAAGCCTACAAATTTTAGCACAGTTCGCATGCGGCGCTGATCGGCCTGTGTCATCTTGTCAGCCATAATCATTAAGGCCCCATGCAATGCATCCCGTAGTGTTGTCTCTTGGATGTTTTCGTCGTTCACCCACCGCTGCACATCTTGCTCCCAAGCGTCCCGCTCAAATCGCTGGCTATTCTGGGCCTCCGCAAATACTTGCATCTTGGGGTCAAGCCACCACTCCGTTCCCTGCCTGTAATGATAAACAGCTTCAGCCCATAACCGATCTCTGGCTGCGCGCAGCCCTTCGATGTCAATTTCGCCAGTTTTAATTGGCCAGAAACGACGGTTGCCAGTTTCATCCTTCAAATAGTCATCCCTGTTGGTTGTACCCCAGAACACGCAGCGCCGCGCGTATGTGACCTCTTCACGCCGATACGCTGGCCTATAACGCTCTTCCTGCCGGGATATGAATGCCTTTTGCTGCTCAATATCGGCCTTGCTCTGGAATGACATCTCGGCCAATTCGATCGCCCATTTTCCCTTCACATAGTCGCTAGCATCTTTGTGCCCCATCGGAGGGAGTGCATCACCAAACCAATCGGCACTAAACAGCACTCTGATTGCTGTGGATTTTCCAGTCCCTTGTTTGCCTTCCAAAATTGGAACGCTGTCTGCCTTGCAACCTGGATCAAGAGCCCTCGCAACTGCTTGTACTAGAGATTTTAGTGCAACTGCTTGTACGTACTCTCTTTCTGCATCTGTTGCTGGTTCAACCCCCAGATAATCCTGCATCCAAGACGCGGCTGAAAGTTGATCATTGTCCGGATCAAAAGAAAGGCTTTCCAAATAGTGACGCACTGGAGAAAGTACAGCCTTGCGGCAAAGAAGATTAACCGCTCGGTCTACCGGCTTATCACCAACGGTGGGGAAGCCGTTTTTATTGAGCCAAGCCTGAGTTTGGCTGTAATCTTCGTCTCGTAAATCCCTAGGAATGCAGGACTGATCATTTGCTGGCGCGTATGGTGGCGTCCCTATAACTTTGTTGCGGTCTGCAAACTCGTCAAAGGCAAAAACGCTGTACCAACTTGCACTATTTGAAAGAACCTCAAAAATGTTGTGCACATTCGGGTGGGGATCACCGTTTTTCTTTAGTGTCAGCCCTAAAGTTTCTGATACTGTCGTTTTTAAAGCATTCTGATCAAATCCCTTTGAGCGCGCTCCATCAATCATTTTTTGAACTTCGACAGCAGTCTGTTCGATCGTATAGCCTGGTAACGTATGCTCTGCGGCCAAAACATGTATTTCTTTGTCGGTGTTGCCCTTAGCCACCAAACTGGCGACAAATGCCAGAATATTATTGTGCCAGTTGTCTCCGCTCTTAGCTGCCTTTGAAGCGGCGTCTCGATCAAGTTTGACTGACGGGTTCGCAATGGGTCCAACAGCTATTTCTGCGAGTTTTGGGGAGGGGTCGATTTTCTCCCAATCTTCAATCCTCTGTAACGGCATCAGCTTACACTCAACTTCATGGTGGTGAGCTCTGGCACATATCCTTTGGCGAGCTTTTTCCTATTTGGGTAGCTAACTGTCCCAGCAACACGCATGAGCCGCGATGGATTGGTCACAGCCTTGTCTGTCTGGTACCGTTCCGCTCTATCGAGCTGCCAGTGGCGCCATAGTTTCAAATCGGTGCAGGGTTCCAGAAGCCGCCAGTAAGCGTGCCGCCGCTCGTGGGGAATTGTGCCGGTAATCACGATGATGTCCGGCTCCAGTTTAGCCGCAAGAGCGTTTAATCCGCTCAAGCCCGATTGATCATCGGCATCCACAAATGTGTAATGCGCGCGCAGTATGTCAGCATCAGTGGCTGCTTTGCTTGCCACATTGTTGCTGATTGGGTTAATCGTCATGTAGATGTTTAGCCCGGCATCATTCATGCGAACCGCCAGATCCACTGCATCATCGCATGCGTGCAAGGCAAAGAGTTTAGTGACAGCTGTTCGATGTTCACCTAAACAGCGAACCTCAAATAGGCCATTTTGGTCCGGATCATCATGCCAATCCTGAGTGATTTCATAGATGAAGTCTTCGATGATTTTCCTGTTGGGGCAGAGCGTTCCACTCGTCATGTGTTATACCTCATCACTTGAGACGCATTGACCGTTCGGCTATACTGACTGAGTAGAGGTCATACTACACGTCAAAGCATCCCCACGGTCACCGCGCCGTGGGTTTTCTATTTCTGGTGATACTCGGAGATGAACTCAGGCAAGGCTTCCAATACTGCAGTTGCAGCAGCGTCTGTGAGCAATCCTAAGCTTGAACAAGTCGCTATTAAGGCTTTTCGGGTGGTCCAGTACCACTTGCCCAACCACTTGCCTTTATTCAAGTGTTTTGATGATCGCTTTTGTACAATCCATTGAATGCGATCCCTGCAAGCAATTACCCTCCATCTCGGAGCCAGATGCACTATGATATCATCGTAGTGGTCGCTTGTTTCATGGTGAGTGCGGTTCGCTGTGACAGCTATTCCGGTGATATTTTGGAGGCGGGAGGGGGTTGAAACGTCATTCATCTGAAGATGCCTCCTGCATTTTCTCCAGCCAATTCGCAACTTCGTCAGCGCGCCATCCAACGGCACGCCGCCCGAGCTTTATTGGCCTCGGAAACTCCCCGTTCTCCATCATCTTATAGATCGGGCTGCGTGTAAGGCCTAACTGCTCTTCGAGCTGTCGCCTGCGAAATATCTGTGGAACCATTTTTCAAACCCTTCGTCTATGTTGGTACATAGCGGAAGGCTAAATTGGCTTATTCAGATTGTCGTTTGCGATAAAGTGGACATGAGTTTTTCGCAAACTTTGCTGTTCCAGATCTTATCTATTCTAAGTTTTGATTTTCCACGCGAGACTGAAAATTCAATGCCAGCTTCATTCATTGGAAATAGACTGCGATCA
>CAJWEI010000131.1 GCA_913031285.1 uncultured Alphaproteobacteria bacterium
CCGGCACAGTGACACTCAGGGCGCTTGTAGTAGCCATTGGAGTTGAAGGCCAAAATATTCTAACGCCTGCACAGTGATGAGCCGGCTTCCCTAAAAACGCTTGACGGGCAGCGTCGAATTACCGCTGCCCGTCTGTCGCGTATCTGTTCGCGAATGCCCGATGAAGGCGTGTTTTTTGATAGTATTTCCTTTCGGCATTTGCAGCCAGCAGATCAATTGATCTGAGGCTATACCTTCTTTTAGAATAATCATGAAAATCTTAAGTTAACATAGGCAGTGCATAAATATGTGAATATTCAACTTGAAATTATGATAATTAAGTATCAAATACCTACTTGTGTGTTGTGTTTAGTAAATGGTTTTCAGGTGTACGAATGTCGCTTCCCGTTGATACAGATCTGCGTCAGGCAAAGAGCTATTTGAAAACGGGGAAGGTCGCTGAAGCTAAGGCACTTTATGAAAAAGTGTTATTAAAATTCCCCAAAAGCAAACGCGCGTCCGAAGGCCTGAGGCAGGTCTTAGCCATACTAAACCAAGAATCTGCACCACGACTGATGCCGCCACAAAATCGTCTAGAGGCTTTGGTTAATTTGTATCGCCAAAAGCGCTTTCACGAAACGAAACTCACCGCCATTGGCTTGATTGAGACGTTTCCGAATGTCGCTCTTCTGCACAATATCCTCGGTCTGGCGAACGCAGGTCTTGAAAAATATGACACCGCAATCGCTTGCTATCGGCGTGCCTTGGAACTTAATCCAGTGTTCTTTGAGGCTCATACCAACATTGGCGTGGCGCTTAAGCAGAAAGGCAATTTTGATGATGCCATCGACAGTTTTAAAAAGGCGCTTACGATCAAGCCAGATGAAGTTTTAGTATACCGCTATATCGGCTTGGCACAGCTCGAAAAGGAGGCGTTTGATCAGGCAATTGAGGCTCTGCAAACAGCTTTACGGCTCAAGCCTGATTTTCCAAAACTCCATTCCGCTTTGGCTGTGGCTTTTTTGGGTAAAGGGGATTGGAAATCTGCAATCAGTAGCTGTCAGAACGCGTTGAAAACCGATCCAGACAATCCGAATACTCTTTACAATATGGGAAGCGCACAGCATCGGCTTGGTTGGTTTAAAGCGGCCATTGATACCTATCAGATTGCGCTTGCTGTCGCACCAGATTTTGTTGAAGCTCACAATAATTTGGGTCTGGCTTTGCAGGATAAAGGCGATGTAGACGCTGCCATAAAAGCCTATGAAAAAACTTTGCAGATCGACGAGGCTTATGCGGAAGCTCAGAATAATATAGGAAATGCGCTGGTGGAAAAAGGCAAATTTCGCGAGGCGGTTGCAAGTTACCGCCGAGCGGTGCAAATCAGACCCGACTATTGCGAAGCGCATAGCCATCTTGCCCATGCTCAAAAGTATCATGCTCCAGAAAAGCATCTTCAGCAAATGTTGGACCTGTATCATCGCAAAGACCTGTCACAGAGTGACAGAATGCATCTCAGCTTTGCTCTTGGCAAGGTGCATGACGATATATCAGATTTCGCCCAAGCGTTTAATTTTTTCCATGAGGGAAATCGCCTGAGAAAACAGATGCTCGGTTATCACATTGAAACTGATCGCAGGCTGTTTTCAGATCTCAAGAACAAGTTTGCAACGCGCTGTGACGCCCTCAGTGCACCGGCCCGCGCCGTAAAGCAATCTGATAAGCTGCCCATTTTCATTTTGGGAATGCCGCGCTCTGGAACAACGCTCGTAGAGCAGATTATATCAAGTCATTCCTTGGTTCACGGGGCAGGCGAATTGCCCTTTCTTGATCAGGGTTTAGTGCATCTAAACCTAGTAAACTCTGAATTGAGCGAGGCCAATATGATGGCTCTACAAAAATTTTATTCCGAGACATTGCTGGGGTTAGACTTCAGTGATCCCTATGTGACTGACAAAATGCCACTAAATTTTCGCTGGATCGGCTTTATCCTATCGGCATTTCCTGACGCGAAAATCATTCATGTCAATCGCGATGCGCGAGCTACCTGTTGGTCTATATTCAAGCATTATTTTTCAACCACTGGAAATGGCTATGCTCATGATCTTAATGACCTCGCTGAATACTATAAAATGTACCTCGACCTAATGGCGTTTTGGCATGCCAGATATCCCGGTCAATTGCATGATATCCAATATGAAAATTTGGTATTCAATCAAGAAAATGAAACCCGAAACCTGATTTCGTATCTTGGTTTGGAATGGCAAGACCAATGTTTGGAGTTTCACAAAAATAGTCGGCCTATCAAAACCGCGTCAAGCATGCAGGTAAGAGAAAAGCTGTACACAGGCAGTTCTGAGAAATGGCGCAACTATGCACCATATTTGGGCGATTTTGAGGCTTCATTATTAAAATATTAATGGCCAGCTTTGGGCTAGTCTTTCTAGAAATATATGTATGATTACGTTACAAGTAATTCCAATCAGTACGCAAAGAATTGCCTATGTAATCGCATCTCAGCTGCACAGCTGCTACATGGAAAATACTCTAAAACCAAACTGGCGAAAGCTAAGCATAGGGCCGGAATTGGGCGTCGGGTTCGGGGTGAATTAAAGCGAATTGAAAATGCGATAATAGACGCGGGGTTGATGCCAACCGTTGATTGAGATCGCCTATCGCGCACTGTTATCAAGAACTCGATATACGCTGGCGAATTATAGCGGATTGATGCAAAGGAACTCCGCCTTTAACCTGATAGTTGCAACACTTTAATAATGCACGGCTGCGCACTTATGATCCACACTGTTCAAAGGCTCTAATCTCAGCCAATGACCAATAGTTGCTAGCGCCTAATCACTCTCGCTAAAAAAGTGGCATGTGGTTTGTCAAATGATCGCCCCACGCACTTTTGCCGAGACCCATTCAGAGATGACAACAGCTACTAGGATGACGAGTAAGATCAGAGAAACTTGAGGCCATGCCAATACGTTTAGGGATGAAGAAAGTTGTAGGCCAATGCCACCTGCACCTACCAAACCGAGCACGGTGCTTTCGCGAATATTTATATCCCACCTAAAGACCGCTATACCAGCAAAAGCAGGTAACACTTGTGGCACGATACCATACGCCATGACTTGCCAGCGCGAGGCCCCAGTTGCCGAAATTGCTTCTACTTGAGTTGCGTCTATCTCTTCAATCGCTTCGTAAAGCAGTTTGGCACAAAAACCAATCGAACGAATAGCGATTGCAACAACTCCAGAAAATACTCCTGGCCCAATAATTGCGATCAGCAGCAGTGCCCAGATCAGCGAGTTAATCGACCTAGTTGACACAATTATAAGCAGCGCAACCGGTCTAATAAATAGCCTTGAAGGAGTTGTATTACGGGCTGCTAAAAATGCTACGGGTACAGCAAGTATCAAAGCAAATATCGTGCCTAAGGTGGCGATGTTGAAAGTGTCCCATATTGGTTTTCCAAGCTGAGTAATATATTCCCATTTTGGCGGGGTCGCACGTGTCCAAATGTCATCGGCTATACGCGGTGCGTCCCAAACAAAAAACCACGTTGTTGCAGCCGAGATTTGTTGCCAGCAATAAGCGAAGATAGCTATTCCAAGGAGCCATAAAATCCAATGAAACAGGCTTTCACGACCGCTGCGCCGTTGCCATATTTTTGAACCAGCTAAGTCTTGTGTTGGCATCATTGGACCCTTGCTCGAACCGCGCCAGATAGGTATTCTAACGCCATCACTAGCACAATTATAATCAGTAAAATAGCGGCTGCTGTACCATATTCATAACGGTCAAATGCGGTATTTAGGGTGGCACCTATACCACCAGCACCCACTAAACCAAGTATCGCACTTTCTCGAAAATTTATATCCAGTCGATAAACGCTTAAACCAATTAGACGAGGCATAACCTGAGGCTGCACGCCATAATTGATCCATTGAGCCCAACGTGCCCCCGAAGCTTTGATCGCTTCAGCCTGAACGCGGTCCATACTTTCAATATCTTCAGCCAGTAATTTTGCGAGAAAACCTATAGTAGCAAAACTAAGAGTTAGGAAACCGGCCAGTGGACCAAATCCAAAAATTGCAACTAACAGGATAGCCACGATAATTTCTTGCAGCGCTCGGCTAATAGCGATTATTCCACGACAAACTAAATATACTGGGAGCGGGGCTACATTGCGGGCAGCCCCCAAAGCGATTGGAATCGAAATAGCGATCCCAACGACAGATGACGCAACAGTCATAACTATGCTTTCGGTAATACCTTCCCAAATATCGGCGGATCTAGAAGTAAAATCAGGGTCAGTAAAAGCCAAAATGAATTTTTGACCGCGCTCTAAGCCGACGTAGACGCGTGCCCAATTCACGTCAATACTCCAGTAAGCTAAGACGAGGTATACCAAAAAACCAGTTAAAAGCGTCCAACGAAGCCATTTTTGTTGCACCAACGGTGGCTTTTTCCATGACTTTCCTAATTTTGCATTGATATCGAAAGACTGATTGCTCATTGTGTGGCCACGTCATCATCATCAACCGTTTCAATAGTCGCTTCCCAGTCTTCTTCTCCGTATATTGAAGTCAAAACTTCCGGTGTCAGGCCTGAAGGCGGCCCATCAAATTCCACACTACCAAGGCGTAATCCGATTACTCTCTGAACGAACATTTGTGCTAATGCCACATCATGAATATTGATAATAGCTGCCAGTCTACGTTCCCTACACAGTTCGCAAATCAATCTCATTATTTGACGAGAAGTCTTTGGGTCTAAAGATGCAGTGGGTTCATCGACCAATAATAATGCCGGATTTTGAATCAGCGCGCGGCAAATGCCTATCCTTTGTCTTTGACCGCCTGATAGCTCATCTGCGCGTTTGTCAGCCATATGCGCTAGGTCCACTCGGTCAAGCAGACGAAATGCTTCATCCACGTCAGATTGTGGAAATTTACGCATGAAACTGCGCCAAAATCCAACATAACCTAGACGTCCTGAAAGAACATTTTCCATCACAGTCAGTCTTTCGACTAGTGCGTATTCTTGAAAAATCATTCCCATACGTCGCCGCTCACGACGCAAACCACCTGATGATAAACGCGTAAGCTCGGTATCCCCTAAATACACCTTGCCTGATGTCGGTTCCACAAGGCGATTTATACAGCGAATTAAAGTTGATTTTCCTGCGCCTGAGGGGCCAATTAATGCCAAAACCTGACTTTCTGGAATCTCTATATCCACAGCTTGAAGAGCCTGATCACCAGTTTTGTAGGTTTTGGCAAGTTTTTCGAGCCGTAACATTAAGCTCTCCGCTTCAAATTTTATAAAAGCAATGAGCGGACACTTTAGGTCCGCTCATGCAATCTTATGCATTGATACCTATTCGCAAGCGTAACTAACCCCATTTGCGGTATCGATTTTGCGGATAACATCCCAAAACTCTTGATAAGTCATTTCTATGAACTGCGCTTCATTAGATTTAGAAAATTCTTCTTCTAATGAAGTACCCGCCCATTCAAAATTAAAGAAAGCATTACGAATTTTATTCTGTAATTCAGGCTTTAGATTGTAAACGACACCAAAGCCCGTTGTTGGAAAAGTCTGTGACTTGTAAATTGTGATCACATCTCCATCTTTTATCACATCCCGACTTACCATACGATGAATAACTTTGTTTGCAACTGAAGCGGCCATGTAGTCTTTGTTAGCTACGCCAAGGATAGAATTGTCGTGTTTGCCTGAAAAAGCAGGTGTGAAATCACGATCAGGCAACATATCAAATTCACCCTTTAGGATGGCCGAAGGTGCTTTAAAACCAGAATTAGAGGTTGGAGAAGTAAATGCTAATTGCTTACCTTTGATATCTGCTACTGTTTCTATACCAGACCCGGGGTAGGTAATGATCTCCATTTCATATCCAAAGGACCCGTTTTCTGACGCCATAATCGTAAAGGGACTGAAACCTGCGCAATTAACAGCCAATGGATTTGATCCTGTATTGAAACCAGCGATGTGCAAACGTCCTGAACGCATTGCCTCGATTTGAGCCGCGTTACTTTGCACAGGAAAGAAAACAACTTTCTTGTTTGTCTCTTTCTCTAGATGATCTAGGAAATCAGCCCAGGCTGTCTTGTAAACTGCAGGGTCCTCAACAGGAGTATAAGCAAAGATAAGCGTATCGGGGTCAATCTGCTTAGACACATCTGTTGGTGTATCTGCAATCATATCGCCGTCAGCGTCACAAAACCTTTTGTCTAAATCACCCCTGGGACAGTCTGCCGCTGCAGGTAGCGACCACAGTGCACAAACCGCGAGAACCAAATAATATCTTATTCTTTCAATTAACCTTTTCACGACTTTCCCTCCATTTTTTTTCACGATACAAATATTCAACCTTGCAGGCAATTAGAAAAAAACGAGGTCCCACTTCAAGTTTTCATTATGAAACTGAAAAACTGCAATTATGGCGTGCATTGTGGATAATCTTTACAGATTAAGTTTATCACGCGCATATCATTGGAATGCCCAGAAATTTGCAGCTTATACCTTTGGTACTGAAAAAGGGTACTAAATCACGCAAAAATTAAATTTTATCATTTTAATAAAATTATTAATTCTTAGTGACTGACCCATACAAATACCTAAACCGCGAACCTAATGATCAGCAATTAATTTCACTAAGGAAGTTATAAATGATTGGCACGGTGATAAGGTCTGTGTCCAACAATGCTTGCGCCCTTAAACAGCAGTTCACACATCTAAAATGCTGCGCTACTAACCCGACAAATGGCAGATCATACTCTTTACATAACTGGCGCAGGCGTAAGCGCCGAAAGCGGCATTCCAACATTCCGTGGTGCAGATGGCCTTTGGACTGTTGGCAGTCAGAATTACACGCCGCAAGAGATGGCCACGCGGCAGAT
>CAJWEI010000132.1 GCA_913031285.1 uncultured Alphaproteobacteria bacterium
AGCGACACCAGCTGACAAAAGTAAGAGGGCGAACGCGCTCAATCAAAAGAAGTGCATCTATATTGCTGTTCAGGCCGCGTCCGTGAGCACCCATTCAATATATCACGGACATTACACCGGTCTATGAAGACGGTTACAATTCGCCGAGCAGCTTTTTCAGCTTTTTCTTACTTTTACCGATAGCTTTTGCCTTTGCGATCTGGTCCTTATTAAAGGTGTCTCCACCAACGACCACCAGACCAATCATGCCCATACCCTTGTGAGGAGTGCACCAGTAATAGTAGATGCCTTGCTTTTCGAAGGTAATTTTGGCTTCTTTGCCATTTTTAGACTTAAACTTCATTTTATTTGGAGACGCCATCATTTCCACGTTGTGACCCTTAGAGGTCGGAACCCAGGTGATCGTGTCGCCAGCGTTGATGCGAGCGATTTCCTCGCTATAAACCATCTTGTTGCCATCTGAGTCCTTGTTGAGCATTTCAATTTGCATGTCAGCAGCAAATGCAGGTGCAGATAAAAACAGAGCAGCTGTCAGCGTAAAATATTTCATGTGAATGTTCCTTAAAGTTGGGTTCATCTACTCAATTTTATCTTATTGGCAGTTACCAGTCCTAGCTTTTAGACTTGGACGCCACGGCAATTATGCTCGTTTAAAAAAGGGGTCACCAAACGCTTCGGTGACCCAAGTAAGCTCTAGTTTTCTACGATACTGGAGAGGTAGATCGCACAAAAGTCTAGGGCATAGCTGTCTTAAATCAGGAGACTCATTAACACTCAACACCTAACTACAAATAACCGCTGAAAGGCAATAAAAAATATATTAAACAGCATTTTATGAGTAATAGGGCAGGGCTACTACCTAACATCTAATAGTCCCTCTTTATTATTCTTGTAATCAAATTTTTAGCAGCAAGCTAATCGTTGGGGACGATGAGTGGCCAAGAGTAAGCTAGGGTCTCCGTTCAAGCTTATTGGCCCTTTTTTGTCTCTGCCTATTGTTTCCCACCGCCAGCATTTGATAAGATGTCCGCGATGTAATAGCTGTTTTTTTTGGAGCGGTCGTGACTGATATTGTTGAGTTCAAAAAGAAGACAACATTTGGACCCACTGAGGCGCAATTAATAACAGCAGAAGATGCTATCGCCGGTGGTAATTGGCCTTGGGAATACCAGGTCAATGTGTTCTTCAGGTTAACTGGCTCTAATGTAAGACGAGCCGATCTTCGTGAATTTGTGGCGCAAAATTACCCATTAGATAGAAACGGAAATCCTATTGATTGTGCTGCGATCAATGTCTCGTTATTCACTCCCGTAGATCGAACCGTTGAGGGTATAAACCTCCGACTTGATAGGCTAGATGGAGACTGGGAGTTATGTTTGGTGTTAGATTACTCGTTGGAGAGTGAATTCGTTCTGGACCGCCCGGTCTTAATTGACTTTGTTGACTCGCTGCCAGAAGTCCAATGGCAAATTTATAGTGGTTGGATTGATGTCTCATAGGGACAAACACATTGTTAAACGCCTCGGCACAAAACGCCGTGAGCGTGGTCATCAAGCCAGACACTATCCGCATGCCTTGGCTCATTCTTCAACCTGCTCTTCAGCGGCTAAACCTTTGGAAACGGAATTATGTTGGTGTCAGCCGCTTTTTCAACCGGCGCATCATGGGTTACGCGTTCGAGCTTGTATCTGCTGGCCTGCACTTGCTTAAACAAGTGCAGCCAATGGCTGATTGAGGCAACCACGTCCTTATCCCCGTGTAGTTGCCTCTCGTGCTTCCACCACTCACTGTCACCATTATTGATCGTAGCTATCCAATTTTTTCCATCCTTTTTGCGGTGCAAACCAACAACTGCATCGATGCCCTCATAATCAATCAGCGTCACATGAATAAAATTCGTGTTCCATAAATGACTCTCTAAATGAACCCGGATATTTGATACGTTTGAAAGGTCGACTCCAAGCCTCAGCGCAGCGCGAGTCTTAGCGCGATCCTCAATGGGCAGCCAAATAGTGCGGTTAATGGAAAACTCATCGTAGTGCTGCATAAGGAACTTTTTAGTGCCTTCAGAGAGATCCCTTTCAAATTTGTCTTGGCAGTCCAGTGCCTTTTTATAACGATTACGCTCAGCTTCAATATTTTCTTTCTCATCAAGGCTCCGCGCCCACTGCTCCATGTTCCATATGCGTTCAAAGACCAACTGCTCAACCGTCTGTGGGGCTTTCTCACCATCCTTAGGAACCTTGAGCAGGGGCGCGTTAGGCGGATCCACATAGATTTCGTTGAAGTATGAGAGATGGGAAGAACCGAGGGCGCATCGCGACACTACATCCATCTCAAGAGCTTTATATTTTTCGCACTTAAACAGAACGTTTGGCCACCGGTGATACTGCTTCTTCATGAAGAGTTCGACACTTTCCTCGTTACGAACGTAAATCCATCCATCATCCTGTCCAACATGAACAATACGGCCGAATTCGAACAAAGTTGCTCTACGGTCATTCAAAGTTAAAAATCGAGGCGTTTTCATACAATTCACTTAGGATCCAAGTATTCCAAGAACAAGTTATGGGCAAGGAAAAAAGACCCCCATCCATCACCCGCCCAAGGCCCAAAGCGCAAGCACCTCCGTCCAATTACCCTGCTCCCTCCAATCGAAGGACGATCTGGGCCAGCAACTAGCCCCAGTAATTCCGGTCCGTGGAGCGCGGTGGTTCTTGGACCTCGGGCTTTAGACAAGCTTTGTGCTTTTGATTGGCTGACATAATCTTATAAACTGTTGGGATAGCGGGAGTTTTTAGACTTGGCCTTGCCTCACATAGGCATCGAACTCAGCCCCCGGGTAAAATTATTTCAATCATTTAGCCCAATTAGTGTCTCGGTGACTAGAAAATAGATGCCATATAGATACCATTTTGCAGTGATTTGGACCCCTCATAATGCCCCTCAAGTCCCCCAACATAAGCTCTGGAAGGCGTTATATAGGCATGCTTTTTAAGTTACGATAAGGCTGTGAAATAACCGAAATTTTTTCTAATATTTTAGCTTCAATTGCCCGCTATCAACTCTGAAAAAATTTTACGATTGATTTTTTGATAGCTTGCAAAACACCTCTTTGCCTATCGCCAGTATTTTCAGCACTTTCCAAAGAATTCTCAATGTTCGCAAGTTCTAGTTGTCGAGATGCCAGAATTTTAGATAGAGACTCAAGGACAGCATCATTGTTTTTAAGAATTTTAGAAAAAATTTCCTTGTTTACCTCAAACAAAACTACAGGCCGCTTTGCCTTAGCTGTTGCAACTCTTGGTGCGCCAGTTAATAGGGACATCTCACCAAAAACCTCTCCTATTGTCAGGTTCCCGACAATTATTTCATTTTCAGAATCGTTTTTTAAGCTCACCTCAACAACCCCTTCGGCTATCAAAAACATGGACGAACCTTGGGCGCCTTGTTTGATAATGAGTTCACCCTCTCTGAAAAAACGTTTATCGCTTGCAGAGGATATCAGCGTAAATTCTTCGTCATTTAGTGCTTTAAATAAATTGACTCTTCGGAACCAAAATTCAGGTTTTTGTGACTCGAGGTAAATATTGTGCGCGGGTGCATAAAGTTTATCGTAGGTCCGTTGATCTTGGCTGTAATCTTGAATTGCCAACAGACTTGCATCTGGTTTGATTGTTTGGAGAATGTGGCCGACCGACATCGTGACCCCAGCCTTGGTAAGCACATGATTTATCGACATCATAATTGATGACCTTTGACTGAATAGTAGTGCACGATCCAAACAATCGTAAGCTATCCAGAACTCTAATCCACCGTCTTTCGCTCCCCCAAACCAAACATCCGTGTACCCAAAAAAAGATCGCTTGTCGGCTGGCACAGCTTTCGCCAAAGCGTCTTTCAAAAGGGCCATGATGTTTTCAGGGTTGTGGCGTGGGTGAACAACTATTGGATCATAAGTGACAAATCCGCCGCTAGAGAAATTTGGATCATTTCTTGCCAGATTAATGACAGTGGCTTGTGCTAACTTGTCGTTTGGAATAGCTATTTCCATGTTGTCGATGGAAACTAGGTAAGTGCTTCTCCAAGAGATATTTTGGACTTGTCCCAACTGGCCGTCAACGGTGATCCAGTCATTTTTTTCAAAAGGTTTTTCCAGATTTAGAAAAATTCCTGACACAACATTACTTAGATTGCCTTGTAGTGCTAACCCGATAATCGCGGTGATCAAACCAGATGTGGCCAAAGCGGCGGTTAATGGTACTTGATAACCCTTGGACAAAAATAACAAGCAAGGCATGGCTAGCAAAATGGTAATCACCAAGAACCTCAGAATGCTTGGAAAGTTCCGTTCGTTTGTGTCACGAGATTGAGAATTATCAATATTTTCGACGGTTAGAATCAACAATATGAAAGGTTGAAAGACCTGGTATGCAAGATTTGGTTTCATTTTATCGTCTATAAAATTTAGGAAATTTGACAAGATAAAATTCTGAGGATTCAGGTCTTCAGGGAATATCGCTACGACATAAAGGTAAGTTGAAAATATCAAGCAAAAAAAGGAAAAATTCTTTGACTTACTGTTTCTATGTGAAATTTTGAGGGTGAAAACTACAGATAGCGCAAGGATAGAATAATTGGCGATCAACACAGATGTTCCAAAACTTGTTGCTCCGGCGTACGGCACGATGAGAATTGCCAGAGAGATAAGAAGTACCTTTAAAATGGGATAAAGATTCATTGAGCCCGCGGACGCCATGGTTTTTGTTGCCTTTTGTGTTGTTCAGTAAATCTTATTTTTGACCTTCAAAAGAAGTAGTGGAAGCTTGCTAATTTGACCCTAACTTCGCCATGATATGGATTGGTCTTTCGGTTGCCTTACTTGATTTAAAAGTTAGTTGGCATGCACCACTACATTGACCACCCAACTATTTTAGTAAATTAACAAAATTAATATTTCGATTGCGATCAAATAAATATTGATGTTCAGTGATCTCGCCCCCCCATAATGCACCCTCAAATCCCACAACATGCGTTTGCGACAGCGTTATATAGAGACTCTATTCAGTTTACAAAAGCTGCGGTGTCTCGGCCAGAAATGGCTTTATTTACATTACGATCTATTAGATGAACAATCCAAATTGGTTTTGCATTTGCAATTATATTTAAGGGCCTCAGATATTTTGCTCTCTTGATTGGAGGAGAAAAACATGATCAGAAAAATCTTGGCTATTTGGGCAGGTGGCATCGTTACCTTGTTTTTTGTTTTTGGAGCTAATTTTCTTTTCCCAGAGCAACTCTCTCCAACAACGAATTTGTTGATTGGCGCTTTGCTTGGGGCACTAGTCTTTTGGCGTGTTCTAAAATGGAATGCACCCAAAGCATTTGACGAGTAAACTGATAGCCCGGGAGAGAACAAAATGATCGGAACAATCGTTCAATTTATGAAACAAGACGGTAACGCTCAACAAACTGTGAGTATTGATCAACCACCACGCATTGTAATCGACGCAATTAGGCATGGCACCCCACAATTTGTGCGCGATGTATTAACAAAAGGTAGTGTTGAGACAATTGATATTTTGAAAACAGAATTGTCTGACGAAAAACTTCCGACAGGAAGTGGCGAGAGGGTTGAGACTATTATGGTTTGCGACTTGGATTGGTTGTCTGTAAACAAATAGTGACCACTATGCAGTGATTTCGACCCCTCATAATGACCCCCTCAAGACCCCTAAATAAGCTCGCGAAGGCGCTATTTAGACGTGCTTGTAAGGTTGCACTGGCGGGTACAACCTTGTTGGTTAAGTGCAACCAGCTGCAACCAATATTGATGGATGCTCTCTTTAGCACTCAGCAACGTTTCTCAGGTTGCGCTGCTGCATGAATGGGTGAGAGCTTTGGTTATCAGACTGCGGGGTCGAAGTCTTTAAAAAGCGCGCTCAAGAAATTTGTTTCTGTCAGTGTGATATGTGCGGCTTCAAAAGACACATGTGCCTAACATTTTGGCCACAAAGTCGTCATAGAGAGTGAATATACACGCATGTATTCCTCCCTATACTCGGGCCGGCTTTTGCCGGTCCTTTTTTTGCCATGTTTTTGGCTGAGGTAGACCCTACGGATACCGGGGATCTCAAGACTAAATATGCCCAGCCTGGTTATCAATGAACGTTGAAAGATGATCGATCCAGTTCATGTCACTAAATTTTGCTTATTTGAGTGCTTTAGGAGTTTTCATAACGAATAAGCCTGCGCCTACCACCAGAAAGCTGCCTATCAGAGTGGTCACAGCAGGCGTCTCATCAAATAAAAAAGCACCCCAAAGTAACGCAAAAACAAGCCCAAAATAATTGAGTGGCGCTAAATCTGATGCGCCATTTAATTGAAATGCTTTGATAAGCAAAAAATGCCCAAAGCTCGCTAAAGTTACCATCACAGCGATGGCCGCAATTTCAGCTATTGTTGACGGACTCACCCAAACAAATGGTATAATCACACAAGTCACAACCGCTCCGAGCGCCGTTGTGTAAAAAAGCGTTGTCCGGGCGTCATCACCCTCTCCAAGTGATCGAGTTAGAACAGCATAAATTGCATAAAATGTTGCCGCGAGCAGCGGTAAAAGCGCAAATGCTGAAAAATAAAATTGCTGTGGCTGCACTATAATGATTGCGCCAGTAAAGCCTATCAGTATGCCCAAGTATTTTTTTACGCCCAAACGCTCCCCAAGAAATACCATTGCCAGCAATGAAATGATTAGCGGCGCCACTTGGAAGGTGGCAGCCGCTTGA
>CAJWEI010000133.1 GCA_913031285.1 uncultured Alphaproteobacteria bacterium
ATGCAGTGAAACTAAATACTGCAAGTACTATAGAGTTCCGTGCAGTTGATAGTGCGAATATCAGTGTAAAGCGCCAGCACTCCGCGAGCATTTTTTAGAAATATGAAATGAAAATGGGGGTCCCAATGGGATTTTATACTTTTGACAGAAGTTTTCTGTCATCTACCGCTTTAGCGTGCTGCATGACAATACCATCAATTTTAAATGCTCAAGAAAATAACCCAGAGTTTATAGGCACAGTCATTATCGCAGAAAGTAAGCGAGAGGTTGCGACTGAAACTGCGACACCGGAAACAACGGTGGATCAAGGCGAAATAAACGACCGTCAAGCTGGTACTGTAGCGGAGCTTATTGACTCGGTGCCTGGCGTGCATTTGATTAATGGATCAACACCGCAGGGATCGGGCATAAATATCCGTGGCTTTGGCGCTAATGGCACCTACGGAACAGACCAAAAGGTTGTAATTCTTGTTGATAACGCGTCCACCGGAGCTGAAGAACTTTATCGAATAGGAAACCAGCTTTTCACAGATCCAGCCCTCTTTAACTCTGTTTCCGTGATCAGAGGCACCGTCGGTAGCTTTGAATACGGATCTGGTATTGTTGGTGGTGTTGTCAGGATGGAAACAAAAAATGCCTCCGATTTCACTGATAACGAAATTGGCTTTAAATTTAGGCAAGCATTACAATTTTCTTCGAATGAAGATGGAATAGTCAGTTCATCTGTAATTGCTTGGCAACCCTCTCAAAATGCTGAGTTACTAGCTAATTTTACGCAGCGACAGCAGTCTGATCAAAGATCTGGTAATGGTAACAAGATAGGAGCCAGCGCTTATAATCTACCCTCTTGGATGATCAAGGGAAAATACGCATTTGGAGAAAATAATTCGCAGGCTGTAACTCTGTCTATTACAGATACAAAATCAGATGAAAAGGACGTGCCTTATGATGCATTCCAAACTACCGGTGGTGCCTTTGGGAATGTTGATCGCAAGACTAAGTCTACTACTGTCTCACTGAGCTATGACTTTGTGCCGGCTGATAATGATTTCATCGATATCAATGCAACATTCTCTTATTCAGATCAGAAGATCGATCAGGAGTATGTTCCGGGAAGTTCTATTTGTGGCAGCTTTCCTTTACCGCCTGGATGTCGCGGTCCCGCACCAGTAGACGGATACAGTACAGTAAATGCAGATCACCGTTATGAGACCACAAAGCTTACACTTAAGAATACTAGTCTCTTCGATGCTGCTGGTGTGGCGCACGAATTAAGAGCCGGTGTTGAAAATATTTTAAAGAAAAGGAAAACTGCAGATTCGGCGCCAGGTGGAACAGATGCAAGAATGGCGTTTTTTGTTGTTGATACGATAGATATTGGTCCTTCTCTTACTCTCACACCGGCAATTCGATACGAAACCCAGACCATAACAGATGACACCAAAGCGACTGGTCCATATAACAACTCTGCTTGGATGGGAGGCGCGTCAGCTCAATTTAATATATCGGAAGAATTTTCAGTATTTACGAGCAGTGCTTATACTGAAAGTTTGCCGATCATGGACGATTTATACAACGCCTTCTCCACTAGCCCTCAACCAGACCTGATGAAAAAAAGCGAAAAGTCTCGAACAACTGAGTTTGGTGCGTCTTTTGACAAGAATGGGCTGTTGCAAGAAGGTGATGTCATTAAATTTAAACTCACCAGCTATCAAACAAAACTAAACGATAATACTTCATATTCTAGCATTGACTCCGTTGATCGAAATGGTGTCGAGCTTGAGGCGTCATATGGAACAATTTCAGGTTTTTACTCTGACTTAAACTATGATCAGTCAAGCGGAACAGCAACTTCAACGGCTGGAGCTAAGACAGATTGGTCTAACCAGCCCGCAGATACATTCCGTCTGACTTTCGGCAAAAAGTTTTTGTCTAACTTAGATCTTAGTTGGGAAATTTATGGTGCGGATAAGTTTAAAAATGATACGGTTGAAGTATCAGGATTTGCAGCACATAGCCTGCGTGCCACATATGTTCCAGTTTCTGGAATGTTGAGTGGGACGGAGATTAGATTGGGAATTGAGAATGCTACCGATCGGGAGTACTCGCCACGACTTTCAACTCGCCCAGCACCTGGTCGCAACATAAAGCTGAGCATCGCTAAAACTTTTTAGAATTGTAGGGAGACTGTGAATGGTTCACAAAACAAGAACAATCATAACGGCTTTTCTATCAGCTATTACTTTCAGCTTTCTGCCTGCAGCTTCGCAGGCAGAAAATCATAAATTATCGTTATCTATTGAGCTAAACTCAATTCAAACAAATCAGAATGGATGCAGGTTGACTTTTGTTGCGCATAACCAAAACCAATTTGATATTGAAAAACTTGTTTTTGAAACAGTCCTTTTTACTAAAGATGGAAGTGTAGCTAGTCTGACGCTCTTTGACTTTGGGTCAATTCCGCAAAATGTACCAAGAGTGCGCCAATTTGAAATTCCAGGAAATAGCTGTGAAGGGCTTGGTCAAGTATTGATAAACGGCATTGATAGCTGCGTCACTGGAGGCAGCCCAAACAAATCCTGTAGTCTTAAGCTCAATGCCAGTAGCAGAACCAGCATAAGGTTGCTTGGCTGATGTTCAAGGAGCTTGTTCTTATTCCGACCGCAAAAATACTTGAACTTGGCGGTCCCGTTGTTGCTTTGCTAATCTTGGTGTCAATCATTACTTTGACGGTAATTCTATTTAAATTTTTTCAATTTGCGCAAGCGCGAGTAGGGCGTCACAAAAAGCTAGTTGAAGCAATAGAAATGTGGGATGAAAATCAAATTGAAGAAGCTTTGCAGTCTATTGACAGCTCTTTGAGCATCTTTGCGCCCATTGTGAAAGAAGCTGTGACCCACCAAACAAATAACCATGTGTTAAGGAGACTGAATGCTCTTGCAGAGCTACAATTTGTTAAACTCGAAAGCGGTTTTAGGTTGCTGGATTCAGTCGCACAGTTGGCACCTTTACTTGGACTTTTTGGCACTGTTTTGGGGATGATTGAAGCTTTTCAGTCACTCCAAGACGCTGGAAGTCAGGTTGACCCATCCCTTTTGGCGGGTGGTATATGGGTTGCCTTGCTGACAACTGCAGTGGGTTTAGCCGTCGCGATGCCAACGTCAATGGCCCTAGCATGGTTAGAGAGTAAAGTAGAAAAAGAGCGCGTCTTTCTGGAATGGGCTATTTCAATTATTTATGCTCCATATAAAAAAGCAGACTCAATTATGGCTGTATCAAGCTATGAAGGCTAGGCTCCATAGAACAACGAAGCGGCTTGGGCTGACGTCCCTCATTGATGTGATATTTCTTTTGCTGTTGTTTTTTATGCTGTCTTCTACATTCTCAAAGTTTGCCGAGGTCGAACTCTTTGCAGCCCAACCTGGAATGGCGGGTGATACGCCAAACGAAATAATATTCTTGCGCCTAAATGCCGATGAGGTGACACTGAATGGGAGCGTCATTGCCTTTGAAAACTTACATTCGGCTGTCCTAGAACAGCATCTAGCCGAGCGGTCCTCCCTTTTAATGAGTGTCGTTGGAGATACCACATCCCAAAAATTTGTTGATATAATTAGTATTTTGGTGGGCATCGAAGGACTATCTCTCAATATTATCAGTTCATCGTAAACAATGAGACGCAAAACAACGAGAAAAGAACCAACAATAGCATTGATAAATATCGTATTTTTGATGCTAATTTTTTTTATGGTTTCTGGAACTTTAATTAAACCCCTTGAGAAGAGCCTAAAGCTGATCGAAACACGAGATCTTGAGGGGCGGGAGCCATCAAACGCATTGGTATTAATGCAGGATGGCCGTCTAAAATTTGCAGGTCTAACTTTAGAGAGCCTTGAAAATTTTGCACAAAATTATGTGGGTGAAGCTATCCGTATTATGCCAGACAAAAATTCATCGGCAGTTCGCCTGATTAAGATAAGTCAAATCCTAAAACAAGTTGGCGCCAAACGGATTATTATCGTGACTGAAAATAGAGCGAAATGATACGGGGTTCTGTTTATTGGCTTGCCCTTTTTGGAATGATCTCAATAGCTACCCATGCAGTGGGTATTAGATACATTTTTACTTTTGATAGTGCTGAAATAGAGGGGGGCAACCCCGAGCAAACTGCAGCCTTCGGCAGCAGCTTCGCTAATTTTGTGCAAGGCTCCGTCATATCTTCCAGCGATATTGACCTAAAAAGGTCTGATCGGATCAAGTTAGAAAAAACTCCTCAAACTTCGGCTGATTTAGCCCAGGAAGCCCTTAAACCAGTTAAAAAACTCCAAAGTATAGAGAATTTACCATCGCTGAGGGCTGAACAAATAGAGGTTGAGCAAACGTCAGAAATAAGCGTAATTGTAAACAAAGAAAATGCTCTTCCGACCAAGCTAGGCGACAAGCTTCAGATTTTCCAAACTTTTCAAGACCACAATGCGATTAAAGACATAAAAAGAATGCCGGTCAAACCAAACACTGACAAAACAATCTCAAATAAGGCGTCAATAAGCACTTCTATATCATTAAATAGTGTACAAACAAGTACAACAGTTATTGCGAAAGCTGAGATAATAGTTGTGCCTGACATCCCAGATACTGCATTGCATCATAGCATTCCTATAAGCAAAGCTTCTGAAGCTTTAAGGCAACAGTCAACGCCAATACAAAATTCTATATCCAAGCCTAAAGAAACTCTTAAAACTACGCCTTCGGGTAAAGTAGTTACAGCTTTGCTGCAAAAGCTACCAACTATAGATTTTGAGAAGGTTTTATTAATTGAACCTGAGGTGAAATCTGAGCAAGACGCAAAGACTGGTTCTTTGACTAGTTCGTTGAGACCAAAGGCGCGACCCCCTGCAAGCTCAGTTCCCAAGGTAAATTCACGTTCAGGTAATGCGGAGGAAAGCGCTGTAAAAGGGACTGATGAAGGCAACAAAACTTCAACTGGAGCAGGCAAGAAAAAGACCAGCCCATCTAAGAATTCCGAACTGGGGAATACGATAGAATCTAATTACGCCAGTTCGATATTGCAAATCTTAAAAAAACAGCGCCGATTTAAAAGCCAAAGCATTGGTCGTGTGCGAATTAGATTGAGCATTGCCCCCGATGGCAGTTTGTCCAATATCAAAATTTTAAAAAGCTCTGGGTCAGCTCGCGATGATCGAACTGCTATAAGGCAAGTTAAAAAAGCTGCGCCGTTTCCCAAGCCACCGAAAGGGGCTGCTTTATCGTTTGAAGTCATTCTGGAATGGAAGTAGATCTACACAACGCAGAAAAATATTCCATAATCTGCCTTTTCAAAAAAGAGCAATACTTCTGTTGTGAATAGGAATTTAGTGCAAATCTACACCAATCATCATAGTATGTGATAGTAAAAAAATAACAGCAATCGGACAGCAGATAACAAACGGGTTTTCATTGTTCAGCTAAGAGTACTGACATCATGCTCATCCCCACCACATACGCCAAAACAGGTTCGTCTTCAGCGCTATGTATTGAAAAATTGAAGCACTTACGTGCAGGAGAATGAATACAATTAAAAGGCCACGTAAGATTTCATGAGCGTTACCCGCCCCTTCTGAGAGTTGGAACCATGCCGCCCCCCCCGTTATCGGAAGTAACATCAGAAATCCATAAAAACTCCAGTGAACGACCATTGACATGTATTTCATCAAGGCTGCGCCTTCTTTCGGATAGGGCGGAACACCTTCCGTAACGCGTATCCAAAGCCGCATGACAGCTAAAAGGAATATTACCCCACCACAAACCAAGTGCAATGGTATCAGCACGCTTTGAGCGAAGTCTTTGCCTTCGAGCCGTAAGTCAAAAGCTTCTGCTATCGGTTCATGAAAAAGATATTGAGAAATAATCAGAACGAAAACTATCCAATGTAACCAAATTTGCAAATTTGAGTATTTTTCCATGCTTCATATCTCCAAAGCAAAAATTCCCTGTCAGACTACTAGCTCTTGAGAAATAATTTTTGAAGACATATTCAAAAATGCCAGAAATTTTTTACAATTGGCTGACAAACCAATTTTAGGAGGTCGCGTATCAGCTATCCATTTTAAGGGCAGAAATGAACGCCTCTTGGGGAATATCAACCTTACCAAACTGGCGCATTTTCTTTTTACCGGCCTTTTGTTTGTCCAGTAGCTTCCTCTTACGCGTTGCATCCCCACCATAGCACTTGGCTGTTACATCTTTACGCAATGCAGCTAGGGTTTCGCGGGCAATGACCTTACCACCAATCGCGGCTTGGATAGGGATTTTAAACATATGCCGCGGGATGAGATCTTTTAGCTTTTCGCACATGGCACGGCCACGAGTTTCAGCCCGATCCCGATGAACCATAATCGATAATGCATCCACCGGTTCATCGTTTACAAGGATTGACATTTTAACAAGGCTATCCTGCCTATACCCGGTCATATGGTAATCAAAACTTGCATAGCCTTTGGTCACCGACTTTAGGCGATCATAGAAATCAAATACTACTTCATTCAGCGGTAGGTCGTACACAACCATCGCACGACTTCCAGCATAGGTTAGGTCTTGTTGGATCCCGCGTCGATCCTGACAGAGCTTTAGAACGTCACCGAGATATTCATCTGGAACCAATATCGTCGCCTTGATGCGCGGCTCTTCGAGATGTTCCACCTTGCTCAAATCCGGCATATCGGCTGGATTGTGCAATTCAATCATTTGACCATCTCTCATGTATACATTGTAAATAA
>CAJWEI010000134.1 GCA_913031285.1 uncultured Alphaproteobacteria bacterium
ATTTCAGCGGTGATAAAAAAGAGCTAACTGGCCTCATGGACATGCTGCCTAAGCATAACACTGATCATTCGCCGCTTCACAGGCATACATCCGTTTACACCATAGACGTCTCGGAAGACGGCAAAACGGCTGAGGCTGTCAGCTCAGTTGTAATTTATCAAAATATGCTCGACGGGATTAATTCTCACCTTGACTCCGGAGAGAGCAGACTTTTTGTAATTGGGAAGTATCATGACAAATTTTTGATCAATGATGCTTTGCCAAAATTTGTCAAGCGAGAGACAAAAATAGATAACAGGCGTCTTGATAAAGGCTCGCATTGGCCCCTCTAGGTGGAAACTATGGCGGTTGGGCGCATTCCACGCCCTTAGTGACATTGAGTTTATAAAGAGAGCAAAATACATGACTTGGACAAAAGTCTGTGACGAGAGTGAGATACCAGAAGGCTCAATTAAAAAAGTTTGGGCTCGTATTGGTGGTGGAATTCCTATTGCTGTTGCTCACCATAAGAAAGGTTTTGTTGCCATACCCCCAGTTTGTCCTCACCTTGAGGAACCATTGGAAGAGTCTGGCCTGGTAATGGGTTGCAAGCTTACTTGTACCAAGCATTTGTGGTCATGGGACCTTGAGACTTTGGAGTTGCAGGACGAAGCGGAGTTGCCTCTCAAAACATACGACGTCAAAGTCGAAGGCAGTAACGTAATGGTTTATGTCACTGAGCAACTCGAATATAATTTTGACGAAGATGAAGATATCGATGAAAATACGTTTTTTGATGACGATGATGACGATGATGAGTGGTAACCGAATTCATTTATAAAGATATTCCGACCAAAATTCACATCGATTGGAACCGTGCGGCAAGGTTAGCAAAACGATAGATAGATGTGCTTAACTAAAACGATACCAACATTTGATTGCGTACTGAGAACTTCAGTTAAAATTCGATGGTACTGATTGAGAGAGAATTTGTTGAACAATTCAAGTCTATGGCCGTCTGTAAGCATTTTCGACACGAAACAGTTTAGGCAAGCAAGAATCGAAGCGCATAATGCTCTATTTTGGATGGCTCGAGGAGCTAACAGTTTCCTAGATGCAACTCCGAATAATGGGCACTTGAGTTTATTCTGGCATAGAGATTCGAATAATTTTCGAACAAGATCTTTTGACGGCGATCTTCAAATTGGTCTGAATTTCCCTGATTTGGAATTGTATTTTTGTGAGGGGGGGCAGAAGGTGCCTCACAGCTTCTGGCTGGATGACAGAACGCCCGCATTTGCAGAGGCATGGTACTTAGTTGAATTGCTGCATAGAGATCGCGATCAATCAAAATTTTCTACTGATCTTCCTTTCTCGTCGCCAAGTATGTTGATGGGTGATACCGAAGACCACAAAGCTTCAGCATATAAACCAGAGCTTGATGCTTTAAATTGTTGCGTGTTGAGAGGAAACGAAATACTCCAAAGCGTGTTGCACACACTTGCCCAAAATCCTGAATTTGCAAAATGTCGGCAATGGATAACATTAGAACCGGAATCGTTTTCTTTGGCCCTCAATGTTAGCGCAGATAATGAAGCGGTCAAATTGCCTTCAATTGGAGTAAGTTTGGGTGACCATTTGCGTCCCGCACCGTTCTTCTTTGTTAAAGACAATAAAACTAACGGAAGTTTAAAACCTCACCTACTCGACTACGACCCCCAAACGTTGCTGCCATTGAAATCAATCGTAAATGAACCCACGTCTGATGTAGCACTTGTTAAAAAGCTTGTTAACAGGTTCACCGAGGCTAACAATGCGAAATGATACGCAATATTTGGAGGAGTTCATACTTTCAGGCGAAAGTCCTTACCAATATTAGATTTGGGCTATTAGCCGATTAGTCCTGTTTTTGAAGAACTTCGTTGACATCTTTGGAGCCACAAGAGACAGTTGTGTACAAGTGTCGGTTCAAACAGCAATAAATTAATGCTTTTACTGACAACAAACAAATTGAAATGGGAGTGCGAAATGCCGCCAAGAAATCATAAAAATTGGTTAAATACCCCACATATCGAACACATTTCGAGCGAATGCTACAATAACCACAGCATTTACGAGCAGGAAATTGAACATATTTTTGCGAAAGTTTGGGTTCCGATGTGCCATTTCAGCGAAATGGCTAACGACGGTGATTTTCGTTCAACGCAGATAGCACACCAAAATGTGGTCGCGGTAAATAACAAGGGCGCCGTAAAGGTCTTTCTGTGCCCTTCAATTGACCGCCCTGCTGGTAACGGATTGGATACTGTTGGACTGAGGGAGCTTCACAGCGAGGTGAAGCACGGCGGCATGGTATGGACAACCCTCGATCCTAACCCAACACAGAGCGTTGAAGAGTGGACGTGTGGAGCGTTTGATTGCATTGCTGAAGCTATCGATACTGAAGAAATGGAAGTTTTCCATTATCACAAAGCAGTGATCGACACTAACTATAAACTTTGGCATGACACAAACAGCGAGTTCTACCACGATTTCATGCACTACTTTAACCGAGTGTCTGGGTTCAATGATGAATATTTTGCTAGGAAAAACATCCCGTTCGACAATGGCCACGTAAATGTAAGTAGCTTCACAGTTAACTATGAAGAGTACGATGGTTTTGAAGATCGAGGGGAGTTGTCTTTTCCCAACTTGCCGCCAAATCAGTGGTATATGGTAGATTTGTTCCCAGGGTTCAATTTTAATCTCCGTGGTAGTGCTTACAGAAGTGACACTGTTACGCCACTTGGTCCAAACAAGGTGCTTATCGAGTTCAGGGGCTATGGTCTAAAAAAAGATACTCTAGACGAGCGCCAGACCCGTATTAAGCATCACAACTCTATATGGGGACCATTTGGTCGTAATCTCCATGAAGATTTAATTGGTGTTTCAGGACAAGGCACAACAATGAGAGAGGGTACCGAATCTCGCAATATTTTGCATGGTCGCCACGAAAATTCAACGATTCATGATGAAGTTGGTATGCGTCATTATTACGAGGCCTGGGGGAAATTTCTTGGAGTATCTCCCAGCAACCCTCTTGGCTTAGCGGCAGAGGCCGTGATTGCTGCTGAATGATTTAACTAGACGTCGAACAGAAAAGGAGCTGACATTTTATGTCTGCTCCTTATTTTTTATCAAATAATATAAAGAAGGCATAACCGGGTATTAGCCCTCTAACGCTGTTGCTTTATGATAAAGGAAATTCTGTAGCTCATTGTTTTTTGCAAGAGCACGACCAACTTCTTCAGTTATTTTTGTGATTGGAATGGTTGTCTCGGTTTTTACCCAAAACAGTCCTATTCCTTTTCTTATAATTGGGTCCTTCAACAACAGTGCTTTGGTTCCAGTATAAAGGCCAGGCATTCTGGTGTAGTGCGATGGGATAACCGTGCAGAGTTCTGTGAACTGGGTTTGAAACATTAAATGCAGTATCGACTCCGACTCAATCTTTGGAACGACACTTTTCCCTGCGGCGGTAAATGTTTGATCAATTACTGAACGCTCGTACATTGATTGTCGCAGCAATGCCAGTGGTAGGTCTGCAGCCTCTGCCCATGTTATGTCAGTCATGTTCTCAAATTTAAAAGAGTCGGGGACCAGTAAGCTCCAAGTTTCCTCAAAAACTGGCAGGGCTTCACACCATGGCATTTCTCCGGATTGGTCTATGTAGGTTATGGCGCAATCAATCGAATAATTGTCCAAACTCGTTTTTAACTCATTGTTCCCAACGAACCTTACGTCGACTGAAACTAACGGATATGCTTTCCTGATGCGCTGCAAGATTATTGGCAAAACTGGGGACATTGAAGGAATTGCCCCTAACCGAATGGTACCGCTTAATTTGTTCTGCATCTCAGCAATTGAGTCATGCATAGCTGAACAGTTAGCTAATATAAGGCGCGCCCAATAGGCAACGCGCTCCCCTTCTTGCGTAATGCCGTAAAGGCGTTGGCCACGCCCTCTCTTGAATAGAGTGACGCCTAGTTCAAACTCTAACTGTTTTATGCCGTTTGATAAGCTGGGCTGTTTAACGTTGCACCGGGCAGCTGCACGTCCGAAATGATCCTCTTCGATGACGGCGATAAGATATTCAAGTTGCTTTAAAAACATCCTGTTGCCTTTTACACTTAATTTTACTTACGCCTAATACGAAAATAGTTTTAATGCAGCTGCCTATGAAATAGAGTTCACGCCCGTCAAACCCTTTCATGAAAGTAATGATATCACCTATGTTTGAATTTTCCGAGTTAATTATGTTGTGTTATTGTTGACAAATTGAGGTGGTGGTGTCGTTTATTCTTGTTTTTCTGTTTGGTTTATTTGCGGGAACCTTGATAGGGGCTGCCGGTATTGGTGGCGTAGTTTTGGTGCCGCTCCTCGTCTATGGCGCCGGCTTTAGCGTCCATACTAGTATAGCTGCTGCAGTTTCCTCTTTTATTTTTTCCGGGTTGATTGGCAGTTTTGCTTATGCAAAAAGGGGTGAGATCAATTGGCTCCAGCTAGTTTACTTAACGGTAGGCGCAATCCCGGGGACGTTGATCGGCACATATACGCTCTCTAAAGTTAACGCTGAATTTCTTAAACTTTTTATTGCTGCCGTTCTGATTTTTGCGTCATCGAAACAGATTGCCAATATAAAGTTCAAGCGCCTCCGTAATCAAACAACCCCGTCAAACATCAGCCTTCTATTAGTGGGCTTTGTCACTGCGTGTTTGTCTGTGCTCAGTGGAACTGGCGGCCCCCTAGTTTTAGTACCGATATTAACCTTCTTATCGATGCCATTGCTCCCTGTTATTGGTTTGTCGCAGGCTATCCAGATTCCTATCGCTGGGTTTGCCACTGTTGGGAATGGAATGTCAGGAATCATCCGCTGGGAGATAGTCGCACTTTTGTCACCTGGTTTAGCCTTAGGTACATTTCTTGGTGCAAAAGCGTCCGAGCATTTACCAGTCGACAAGATAAAGAATTTAGTTGCCTTTTTATTGCTTGGGTCTGGCGTTTATATGCTGACCAACGTAATTTTTGGTTAATCAAAAAAGCTCTCATGGCTCCGAGAAAATAGACATCACAATAGAGCTAATAGCCACGAGAGATTTTATTTCAGAGCCGTTATGATACCTAATGGGAAATTAGAAACATAAGCGGGTAACGCGGGAACCAGTTGGTAATTAGTTGATTAAATTAGGTGGAGGAAAAAATGAGTGATGCCAAGCCAAGAAGAAAAGTTACGTTTAAGACATTGCAGAAGAAAATGGCAGCTGGTGAACCGATAACCCAATTAGCGGCGTATGACTATCGGACTGCAGTTGTTGCTGATCGCTTGGGCATGGATATATTGTGTGTTTCAGACACAGGGGGGATGATCTTATTTGGTCACCAGAGCACAACTGCTGTTAGTTTTGATGAAGTTATGATGATGTCAAAGGCGATCGATCGAGGGTCCAAGTATGGGTTAAGAATGGTTGATATGCCGTATTGGAGTTTTCATGTTTCGAAAGAGCAGGCCGTTGAAAATGCAGGGCGTTTTGTCCACGAAGCTAACGCTGAAGTAATGAAATGTGAGGGCAACCGTCATCACGTCCCCGCGATCGAAGCGATTGTTAGTGCTGGCATACCTGTTCAGGGCCATATCGGCATAACTCCAATGCGGATGCCTCAACTTGGTGGTTTTATTGCTCAAGGAAAAACTGCAGACCGCGCTAAAGAGCTGATTGATGATGCGAAGGCTATGTATGACGCTGGATGTTTTTCTATACTTTGTGAGGTCACAACCTCAGAAGTGGCGGAATACCTTGCTGAGATACTCCCCGTTCCAGTTATCAGCTTGGGCGCAGGAAACTGCGCTGATGGTGTTCATATTATATCTTCAGACCTTTTCCACTTGTGGGAAGAGCATGTTCCCAAGCATTCTCGAATTTACACTGACTTAATTCCAATTATGGAAGACGTGATTACGCGGTACATGGACGATGTAAAAACTAGAAACTACCCAGGCCCAGAAAACACAATTAAAATGCCTGAGGATGAATTACGCAAGTTTGCAAAAGAAATGAAATGGGAACGCAAACTTGACGAACTAGGCTAATTTAGAAGCCTTTGAGGCATGCTGATGGCTTTCGGTCATTAGGCTATCTGTGTGTCTGCCTTACTTCTTGTTTGGCTTTTGAGACAGAAAAGTTGAACCACAAAAATATTAAGAAATGACGAACAGTGCTTGGCTTAGGCTTGCACACTCATATTTGGTGTATGCCGATTAATGTTTTTTGCTTGGCTTCCATCGGTAAACGTTAACTTAAAAAATCCTCACGAAGTCAATTTGACTGAAAAGGCAGGGCTTTTAGTGTTGGATTACTTTGGAGATGTCGATGAATGATATACAAATCGCGCGTGCGGCGGAGAAGAGGCCAATTTTTGAAATTGGTGATGGCCTTGGCATACCGTCTGCTGAGCTGGTTCCATTTGGTCATGACAAAGCCAAGGTAAGCCAGAATTTCATTAATTCGGTTCAGGACCGTAAGAATGGCAAGCTGATATTGGTTACAGCCATCAATCCCACGCCAGCAGGTGAGGGTAAGACAACGACAACAGTTGGCCTTGGTGATGGGTTAAACCGTATTGGCAAGAAGGCGATGATTTGTATCCGTGAGGCTTCTTTGGGGCCAAATTTTGGTATGAAGGGTGGTGCAGCTGGCGGTGGCTATGCGCAAATCGTTCCGATGGAAGACATGAATT
>CAJWEI010000135.1 GCA_913031285.1 uncultured Alphaproteobacteria bacterium
TCTTTGCCAATCGCTTGGGATGGCCTATGATGATGCATATGACATGGTGCAGTTGTTATGTCGGGTTACGCATGACGAGGAAGAGGAAAAGCGCCTTAACAATGTCAAGCGGACCTATCAGCGTCCTTGTAATGGTAACACTGGGTTTTCAGGGTTGTCTGATCTTTTGGGTCAAACTTGTGCTCTCAAAGTGACGAAGTGGCTTCAGATCGCATACGGTTTAAGCGCTTCAAAAGGTTTGGTTACTGTGGGGGTGAGTGAAGTTGGTGATTTATCATCAATCAGGCGGCCTGAAAATGTGACAGAAGCCAACCTCGCTGACATCTTTGCGATCCAGCTTAAAGGCAAAGCACTATTCTGCTTTGAGGATAGGCACTGGTATTTATGGGATGGTCAGAAATGGCAAAAGGACAAGCAGAAGCAGATGCTTTTACACACTGCAGAGTTTGTTCGTGAGTTTGCAAAGCTGGCTGGTGATAGTCATCTAAAATATTGATAAAATTGAAATTAATGTTATAATTGGTGTTTGTCACAGGTATGAAACCCCATCGATTATCGTGAAAAATGCGCGGTCAAATCACTTTGGGAAGGGGTAAACCAGTTGGTTATCAAGGAAGTAAATTTATTTCATGTACGAATGCCTTTACTGGAACCATGGGTTACGGCTTATGGATCGCAGAACGATATTGAAAGCTTGTTTGTTAATCTAAAATGTGATGAAGCAGACGGTTGGGGCGAGTGCTCGCCTGCACCGCTGCCGCTCTATAACACTGAATACACAAAAGGAGCCTTTGCGGTTGCGCGTGATGTCCTAGCGCCACAGATAATCGGCATGGACATCTCGTCGCCGGATCAACTGCAAGCAATATTCAGTGAATTTAAGGGACATGAATTTGCCCGATCAGCGTTTGACTCTGCCTGGTGGGATGCTTACGCGCACAAATGCGATAAACCACTCTGGTCGCTGATTAAGGGGACTAATCAGACCGTTTCAGTTGGCGCAGATATTCCTGTCCTGTCGAGCGCCGCGGCATTGATTGACAGGGTCAGACAAGAAATTGATCAGGGCTTTCCTAGAGTGAAACTGAAATTCAATCGAAGTTGTAGCGTTCAAATGATTGAACAGGTCCGCAACACATTTCCCGATCTGGTAATGCATATCGACTGTAACAGTGGGTTCACGCTCGATGATCTTGAGATGTTTCAGAGTCTTGACCAACTCGATCTGAAAATGATCGAACAGCCACTCGGATATGATGATTTGATAGACCATGCCGAACTGCAGAGGGAATTACGAACGCCCATCTGCCTTGATGAGAGCATCACCTCGGTTAACCGTGCGGCTAAGGCGATCAAAATTGGTGCATGCAGGTGGATCAACATAAAGACAAGCCGTGTTGGAGGGTTAACCAATGCTTTGGCAATTCATGATCTATGCGCGGCTAAAGATGTTCCGATTTGGGTTGGTGGAATGCTGGAGTCAGCCGTTGGTCAAGGGCCTTCCCTTGCCCTGGCGACAAAGGGCAGTGTTGGCTATCCATGCGATATATTTCCAAGTAGCAGGTTTTTTGAAGAAGATTTTTCAGCTCCTGAAATCAACCTGTCAGGAAAGGGAAAAATCACCGCACCGGCACGATCTGGCGCTGGTTTCAATCCAAAACTGAATTTTCTAAAAAGATACAATGTTGCGACGGCAACAATTGAACAGGCAAGATAGCGTTAGACGAGTGCGGCGCACATTCTCCAGTTTGCGGCGATAGGCCGTAACGCTTGTCCTCGGCGCCGGTCAGAAACCAACTAAAAATCGACCATCGGCCAAGGCCCAAGGCGCACGCACCCCCGCCCAATCAGCCTGCCCCCTCCGTTCGCAAGACCGTCTGGGCTGTCAAACAGTATCAGTAACCCCGGTCCGTGGAGCGTGGTGCTCGGACCACGGCCTTCAAACCCCCACCCCTAGGCAACACGTCTTCCATGGCCCATGGTTTAAGTTCCTGATTTTAGTTTATTTTAAAGTTTGATGTCAGGCAGTGCGAGCCAAATTGTGATCCAACATGACTCGCTAGTTATCGCATATGACGCGAACTGAGAAATATCTGTTGCTCAATAAAGGAGCTTTGAGGCCAACATAACGAGATTTTGATTTTACTCGAGATATCCCTACTCAGCCGTTTTAGCAGGCAAATAAAGCTATTTCTTATCTAAAAGGCTTTGTAAACAAGAATGGAGGTACCGATAAAACAAACCGGGCTGTTTGGAAAGTTAAATTATTCCAATTTGGCGTCCTTTTTCCACGAGCACTTCTGCCTGTCTAATCGAAGCTAAATCCACCAATTTACCATTGAGAGAGACTGCCCCTTTGCCAGTTTGTTTTGCCTCGTCCATAGCCTCTAGAATAGCGACGGCCTGAGAGATATCTTCTTTAGATGGCGTCATTACCGTATTTGCTAATTTTATTTGTGAGGGATGTATCGCCCATTTTCCTTCAAGACCCAATGTAGCCGCTCTATTTGCAGCTGCTAAGAATCCATCATCATCTGAGAAGTCGCCAAACGGCCCATCTATTGGTCGCAAGCCATTGGCCCTTGCTGCAACTACAAGCCTGGCCAGCGCGTAATGCCACATATCACCCCAATGAGTTTCACGCGGCTTGTCAGAGTCTCCGTCTGTTAAGACTGAGTACTTCTCATTGACACCACCTATAGCGGTTGTCCTCGCTTTTGTTGAGGCGGCGTAATCTGCTACACCAAAATGTAGGCTTTCATTTCGCTTTGAAGCGGCGGCAATACTCTCAATGTTTTGCATGCCAAGTGCAGTTTCAATGATATGTTCAAATCCAATGGGCCTCTTGATTGAAGTAGCCTCTTCAATTTGGGTAACCAACATGTCCAAGGCATAAACATCTGAAGCAGTGCCAACTTTTGGTATCATTATAAGGTCTAACTTATCACCTGCTTTTTCTAAAATATCGACAACGTCTCGATACATATAATGGGTATCAAGCCCATTAATTCTTACCGATATAGTTTTTTCTGACCAATCAATATCGTTTAAACCCTCAATGACATTTTGACGCGCTTGCACTTTTTGTTCAGGTGCTACCGCATCCTCTAAATCGAGAAAAATTATATCAGCGTCAGATTTGGCGGCTTTTTCAAAAAGCTCAGGTTGGCTGCCTGGAACAGCAAGCTCTGATCTGTTAAGGCGAGCAGGGGCATTTATAATTTCAAAGAAGCTCATGGTACCACCATAAATAAGTTATTGAATAATAAGTAAAGAAATAATTAGATAAGGAATCTCTAATTTAAGATTGAGGCAATCGTCTCCCCAATTACTGCAGGATTTGGCGCAACAGTTACACCTGCTGAACTAAGCATTTCAACTTTTTCTTCTGCAGTTTCTCCGTAAGCGGATATAATCGCACCAGCATGGCCCATAGTTTTACCTCTCGGCGCTGTCAGACCAGCAACATATGCAACAACTGGCTTGGATATATGCTTGCCAATAAATTCCGCCCCCTCTGCCTCCTGTGGCCCGCCAATTTCGCCAATCAAAGCAATAATTTCAGTTTCGTCATCTTCATTAAATCTTTCTAAAATATCGCGAAAAGAGGAACCGTTGATGGGGTCGCCTCCTATGCCAACGGAAGTGGATATACCAATTCCCAACTCTTTTAATTGGTATGCCGCTTCGTAACCTAGTGTGCCAGAGCGACTGACGATTCCTACTGAACCCTGTTTATAGATATGGCCTGGCATTATGCCTAAAAGTGATTTTCCGGGGCTTATGGTACCCGCACAGTTTGGCCCAGTTAGGATCATTCGTTTTTCTCTTGGGTAACGCATCATATATCTTTTGACATAGATCATATCTTGGGCTGGGATGCCGTCAGTAATACACACGCAAAACTGCAATCCTGCGTCTGCGGACTCCATGATACTGTCTGCCGCAAACGGCGGAGGCACAAAAATTAAACTTGCCGTTGCTCCTGTTTCATTTACCGCGTCTTTAACTGTATTGAAAACCGGAATTGCGTCTACTTTCTCCCCACCCCTCCCTGGCACCACGCCGGCGACAACTTTTGTTCCATAGTCAACCATTTCTGACGCATGAAATCTTGCCAATTTACCGGTTATACCTTGGACAATGACTCGGGTGTTTTCGTTGAGAAGAATACTCATAATTATTTGCCTTTCCTCACTTGTAAGGTAGGATGCCAGAAACTTAATTTCACAAATTCTGCCAAATTTGGACCGATTTTGTAGCGGCCTCCATTAGGTCATCCGCTTGGATAATTGGTTGCTTCGACTTTTTAATTATTTCCTTGCCTTCTTTTACGTTGGTTCCTGCTAACCTAACAACAACGGGATGAGTAAAATCTAAATTTTCCATAGCATCCACTACGCCTTGAGCCACCCAGTCGCATCTGTTAATTCCCGCAAATATATTTACTAGTATCACTTTTACTCGCTCATCAGATAAGATGAGCTTGAAAGCTTTCGTAACGCGCTCTGGGGTAGCTCCACCACCAATATCCAAGAAGTTTGCTGGTTCACCACCGGCTAACTTTATTGTGTCCATAGTTGCCATAGCTAAGCCTGCACCGTTGACTATGCAGCCGATTTCACCTGTTAGACCGACATAATTTAGTCCTCGGTCGGCTGCATTTCTCTCACGAGGGTCCTCTTGAGATTTATCCCTTAATTCTGCAATTTTTGGGTGGCGAAAAAGAGCATTATCATCAAACGTCATTTTAGCATCTAAAGCTATGATGCTCTTGTCTTTGGTTATTGCTAATGGATTTATTTCAAGCATTGTAGCGTCAAGGGTCCGAAAAGCGCTGTAACAGCCCATCAAAGTTTTTTGCAGTTGCTGAACCAGGCTCGAGTCTATGCCCAATTCAAAGGCTATTTCTCTTGCTTGGAACTCTCTTAGGCCAACTGCAGGCTCTACCTCGCAACGAACAATGGATTGAGGTTTCTTTTCAGAAATCTCTTCTATTTCCATGCCACCTTCACCCGAGGTAACTAACATTATTCTTTGGGTGGATCGGTCGAGAACAAATCCTAAATAAAGTTCCTTTTCTATCTCAACCGCGCCCTCAACATAAACTCGATATATGCCTTTACCCATTCCACCAGTTTGATGTGTTATTAGCTTTCGACCAAACATATCATCAGCAGCTTCTAAAACCTCTGACTCACTGTGGCAGACTTTTACCCCACCAGCCTTACCTCTACCACCTGCGTGAACCTGAGCTTTAACTAACCAAGTTTTTCCCCCTATTTCGTGTGCGCGATAAACAGCCTGCTCTGGGGAGTAAGAAATCGCTCCCGTTGGGATTTTGATGCCGTGCTCTTCTAAAATTTTTTTTGCTTGATATTCGTGAATATCCACTTTGTTTCTCCAGGCTCACCATGATCATAGGGCCAATTTTATTTTTTAATTCCCTAAGCGGGAATCAAGATCATTTAAATTTACAGGTTCTTTAAGCGTTAGAAAGCACACTTTTAAAAACTCAGTAAGCAACCTTACTTAGTCTCTTTACTACTAAGCTCTGAAGATTAATAGTGTAATTGGGTTGGGCCAAGACGCACGCACCCCCGCCCAATCAGCCTGCCCCCTCCGTTCGCAAGACCGTCTGGGCTGTCAAACAGTATCAGTAACCCCGGTCCGTGGAGCGTGGTGCTAGGACCTTGGGCTGTTATCCAAATTGATAAGATTGAAAGTCAGGTTAAGTGTGGTCCAAAAAGTAGGAGAACACATAGATCAAAATGAACGCTGTTGAATTTGAAACCATCATTGTCTGTCGCCCAATTATTGACCTGCGATTCAAGGGTGGTTGGGCCGCATGGTTAAAGAAATATTCGATGGAAGACGATGGTCAACTTTCAAGGATATCGGCTATGAGTGGGCATAATATTGCAAGAACAGAGAAGAAAACTCAGAAGCTAGGATTGCTTCCCCCGTAGTCACGAGAGATTGCTATCAATACCGTGACTATTACCTTTTCACCATTAAGTATAAGCCACATCGCCTGCATGAATTTGACGCAGGTTTACCCTCAACTTGGCTCACGTGGAATGAGGCTCTGATAACCAAGATATCAGCTTCCGAAGTAGACAAAATGATAGAAGAGAAAACAATTAAGACAAATTGTATATTGTTCTAGTCTAAGGCAGATTAGGAGTTGGGCCAGCTTAAAAAAGGGAAGCAGGAAAAGACTGATCCAATCTGTTCTTCCAAAAAAGGGCCAACCGAAGAAAATTTTTTTCTAGTTCGGCTGGCCTAGGTCATGGAAGACTAATGAAAAACTTTGAAACAAAATAACTCAAAGCAAAACATTATTTGCAATTGATAACTGTTCGCGTTATCAATTGCAATACTTTGATAGAATAAATTATTTTATAGGTTCTTCCCATTTGTTTAATTTTACCAAGATCCTGATATCGGTCATTTTTTTGTTTATGCTGAGCAATCAATCAGTTGCTCAGGATTGGAAAAGTGGCTTAGGTTTGGGTTTTGAAAAAATGCAAAAAGTTTGGCAAGGTATTTCAAAAGCACCAACGATGACTCAGTGTAAATTAGCTTCTAGAAAAGTTTATAGGGGAAAACAAATTTGTGTCTACAAAGGTGCAAACAATACGTTTCTGGGTATCTACAACGACGCGGGGGGATTCTGTTCAAACTCAATCTCATGT
>CAJWEI010000136.1 GCA_913031285.1 uncultured Alphaproteobacteria bacterium
TTTTAATTAGATTTGGACGTGGTCTTGCCTGCTTTGTTTCCTGCAATCTCTCCCAAACTTAACGCTGTTAGTAACCCATTACCTGACAAATAGCCTGAAACATCCGGGCCAGATACGCCACAAGCAGCACCACCACATGCAAAAATATTTTCAAAAGGCACTCCGTTAGGGTGGCAGATTTGCGCATCGCGATTCACACGCAGTCCACCTTGGGTATGAAACAAAGCACCAGTGACTTTTACGGCATAATAAGGTGCTGCGAGTCGCTTGCTAGGATCAAAGGTTCTACCGAAAGGGTCGATTTTATCCCCGCCTGCATACTCATCACATGCGGCAAGTGTTTTGTGAAAAGTAGATGGGTCAACGCCGATTTTATTGGCCAGTTCCACAATACTGTCAGCTTTGATTAACGCACCACTTTCTTCGGCTTTGTTGAAATCGTCAAAGCCGCGGCCAAGAATGGCTAACCGTTCGTCAAAAATATTGAAGGATATTTTTCCGTCCTGTCCAAGCACAGATACCGCTTGTTCAGAATAACCATGATGTTCGTTTGAAAAGCGTTCACCCTTTCTATTGATCTGAATTCCACCCTCCATCATTAGGGCCCAAGTAACTAGGATGCCATGCGGATGTGCAACCGATCCATGGCCCTGATAACCTGATAGATGTAAAAGCTCAGCACCTAGAGCTTTTCCCCATAGTATTGCTTCACCTTGATTTCCGGGATGACCAAAATAAAGCGCATCTTTCATTTCTGGGATATATTCTGCGATAAGATCTGGGTTGGCTCCATAGCCATTGCAAGCCAGAATGATGGCGGCGGCGGCTATGTGTTCGCTAGTGCCATCAGGGCGCAAGCATATTGCACCTATTGCTTTATTAGTCTCATCTACCACAAGGTCGCTTACTTGAACGCCTGTCGCAACTGTGACGTCTTGCTTAAGGACGGCCGTCTCAAGGCGATGAATCAGACCAACCCCAGTTTTTTCGGGAACAGTGTGCATGCGATGGTTTGTATGGCCTGGATATAAAAAATTATCCAACACATGAAACGTAATTTCATATTTATCGCTAAGCCAATCAATAGTTTTGGGAATTTGGTTCACAATTTTTTTTACATGTTCAAAATCAGATGTTTTTTTGTTTTTCGTCATAATATCAGCAAAGAAAATGTCTTCACTATCTGCAATAGATTGTTTTTTTTGTATTTTAGTTCCAGCAGCGGGAATCAGGCCAGATGATAATGCCGTTGACCCTGAAAGTTGGTTTTCACGTTCGGCAACTAAGACAGTTGCGCCGGTCTCTGATGCCGCTAACGCGGCTGTCAGTCCAGCTGCTCCACCGCCAATAATCAGGCAGTCAACTTCAATGTCAGCTTTAATTTCTGATGAACGAACGACTCTTGTCACAGTTTATCCTCCCTTAAACAACTGGATGGCGTTGGCGATGGACATAACTTCACCAACAGTCGCGAGAGAACTTATAGAAACGTCATGAGTTTTTTTGGAAAATGCCGCACAGCCATCTTCTAAAGTAATAGTATGAATATCCCGAACATGGGCATCACGAACAGTTGAAGCGACGCCACCATTGGTAACAATGCCACACACCATCAAAGTTTTTATGCGCGCTCGGCTTATCGCGAAATCCAGCCGCGATTGGTAAAAAGCCGAATAGGCGACCTTTTCAATTGTTATGTCAGCAGGTTGAAGCTCCTCGACAAGGGAATGACCCCAACCTGACGGCGTGAAATCACCTTTAGTCAAAAATGGTCGCAATTTCTGTAAATGGTCTGAGATAAATGGTTCGCCGTTTTTACCTGGTACAAGAGTGAATTGTGTTGAGATTATCCAGCCACCCGCCTTCCTCACTACATCAAGAAGGGGTGCAACTTTTGAAGGTAATGCCGCGATATCTGGGCTTGACGTTCCAGAGCGACCGTACGCGCCTTTTGCGTGTAAAAAGTCATTTTGTAGGTCAACAATAAGGACAGCAGTTGTTGAAGCTTCAAAAGGTTGTTTAGGCATTTATGCATCCTCTTTTTTCATAATGATATTCCCAAAATCATCAACGAAGGCATAGAGCCCTGGATCAATATATATGGTTGCATCTGGCTGAACTAGCAATGACGGTCCTAATATTTTACCTCCTTGAGGTAATAACAGCCTGTCGTAAATGGCCGCATTATGCCATTTGCCATTGGCAAATATCTCCTGTCCTTTAAGGCGGCAGGCCTCGGTGCTGTCAGCGCGAGGACCGAGCGCCAACATTTTGACGTCAATTTGCGGTCGTTTCCCGATGATAGAGAGCTTGAGGTTCAGGATGCGAATTGGGATTTCATTTAGCAGACGGCTGTAGGCTTTAAGGTAACTTTCCTCAAAAGCGTTTTGGATCGTATCGATTGTAATGGATTGATCGCTTATAATCGGTACGGCAACGGCATGTGTTTGACCGGCATAGAGCATATCAAGTTCAATAATACGTTCGATACCATCAAGTTTGGCATTTGACTGCTTAACAATTTCCTGAGCCGAGCTTGCTATTTCAGTGATTAGTTCGTTCAAATAAACTTCATCAAGAGTTTCTAGCATGACGTTCAGAGTCCGCACTTCATCATGCCTAAGGTCGGACATTACACAGCCAAGTGCCGATGTAACCCCTGGGTAACGGGGCACAATGGCCGCAGCTAAGCCAATATCTTGAATTAGCGCCCCTGCGTGAAGTGCGCCTCCGCCCCCAAACGGCATCGCTGCAAATAGTTTGGGGTCATGCCCACGTTCGATAGAAATCAGGCGGATTGCTCCAGCCATCTTAGAATTTGCTACTTTTATTATGGCTTCAGCGGCATCTTCGACACTCATCTCAAGTGGGTCGGCAATATATTTTTTGATCGCTGCTGCTGCTGCGTTTCTGTCGAGCCTCGTTAATTTATTACCTATAGGTTTACGAGCATCAATACGCCCTAAAAATAGATTGGCGTCCGTTACTGTAGGGCGATCATTTCCAAGACCATAGCAAACAGGTCCTGGATCTGATCCAGCACTGTCAGGACCAATTTCAAGTAGCCCAGTTTCATCAATATGAGCGATTGAGCCTCCTCCCGCTCCAATCGTGGACATTTCAATCATTGGTGTTCTGATGACCATACCAAAATCAATACTGGCCTGAGCAGTGAGCATATTTTGACCATCTGCCACTAGGGATACATCAAAAGATGTACCGCCCATGTCGCCAGTAATGACATTTTCAAATCCAGCAGCTTTTGCAATTTGTCGTGCAGCCACTACGCCGGCAGCTGGACCGGAAAGAGCTGTCCTTACAGGTAATGATTTTGCCGTATCTACCGACATAATACCGCCGTTAGATTGCACAATAAGAATCTCAGAGTCTGCATTTTCTTCCGCAATTTTAGTCTCAAGCCGGGTTAAGTATTTGGCCACCACGGGCTGAAGGTAAGCATTTAGGCTAGCGGTGGAACAGCGTTCAAATTCTCTAATTTCAGGCAATATTTCTGTCGCAACGCTTACATATTCATTCGGCCATATTTTCCGCAATATTTTTGCAGCTTTTGCTTCGTTTCGTGTATTAGCATAGCCATTGATAAAGAATAGGCAAACAGACAAACAGCCTTGGTTTATCAGGTCTTTGGCAGCTGCTTTGATAGATGCAGGATCAATATCTGTGACAATCGTACCATCAGCCAATGTCCGCTCCGGGATCTCAAGGCGGCATTTCCGGTCTATTACAGGTTTAAATTGTCCCCATAATCCCCAAGTGGTTGGGCGATCGCGGCGGCGCATCTCCAGAACATCTCGAAACCCATGGGTTGTAATAATTCCTGCCTTTGCCCCTTTGCGTTCAAGCAGGGCGTTAGTTGCAACAGTTGTACCATGAATGATTGTTGAGACTGAATTTAAATCATTGTTGGTCGCTGCCATAATACCGTTTAAGAAACCACTCGATTGATCACCTTTTGTGGATGGGACTTTTTTAACACGAACTTCACTAGCTGTTTCATCAAGGTAAACTATGTCTGTAAAGGTACCGCCAACATCAACGCCAATTACGTTTGATTTTTTCATGTGCGTTTTCCTGACACATAGCCTTGGTCTATATCATTATCTATGAACTTTTGAAGGCGTTTCTGGGGGTCGCCATAACCACCTCCACCAGGGGTTTCAAGTCGAACCCTTTGGCCTTTTACGAGTTTTATGCCTGTCATTTTTGATACAAGTACAGGAGATTTCTTTTTGTTTTTGGCGTCTTCCTCGTCACTGTCGTAATAAAATCTGTTCATAGCTCCTGCGCCGCCGCCCACGACCCCAGCGGGCGCAAATTTACCACGTTCACCAAATAGGAATGCGGTTGCATTCTCTTCTAAAAGTTCAATTTCATAAATTGCTCCCAGACCACCACGATGCTTTCCTAAGCCACCAGAGTCAGGCCTTAGTGCCCATTGAGTAAATGCAACAGGATAGGCGGCTTCTAGGATCTCAAGTGGTGGGATTGTTGCAGTCGAAATTGGGGCATTGCCATGATTGAGGCCATCGCCTTCAGGGTGACCGCCATGGCCGCCGCCAAAAAAAGAAAACATGACCCAGCGGCTACCATTTTTACGGTGGCCTGCAATAGACAGCGCATTAATTGTCCCATATGCACAGCCATTTACTCGTTTGGGCGCAATATTTTCAAAGGCTTGGAACAAGACGTCGATCAAGCGCAGGATTGTTTCAGTATATCCTCCCACAGGTTTTGGAGCTTTCACACTTAAAAAGCTATCCTCAGGGATAATGAATTCAACTGGCTGTAATACCCCAGCATTTGCTGGCACATCGGTGAAAATATGCTTAAGTGCTACGTAGGTTGCTGCTATCGTCGTTGATCTGGAAATATTCACGGGCCCGGCGCAGGCGGGACTTGACCTGCTGAAATCAAAAATAAGAGTTTGGTCACGAATTGTCATGTCGACTGCCAGCTTTAGAGCAGTGTCGTTAACGCCATCATTGTCAAGAAAATCTTCAACCGAAACTGTCCCATCTGGCAACGCCGACAAATGGTCGCGCATCATTTTCTCTGCGCGCGTTTTCAAAAGATAGAGGGAAGTTTTTATATTCTCCTCGCCATAATGGTCAAGTAGATCTTTAAACCGCTGATGACCCAGATCAAGCGCATTGATTTGCCCGTTTAGGTCGCCATAAAGTGAGTTTGGTAAACGTGAGTTTGAAGATAATATATCGACAATATCATTATTCAAAATACCAGCTGAGAAGAGTTTAACTGGTGGTATCAACATGCCTTCTTGGAAACTTTCAGTGGCTTCAGGATTATAATTTCCTGGCACATTGCCGCCGACATCGTGCCAATGACCGACTGAGGCAAGGTAGCAAAATACCTCACCATTCCTAAAAATCGGCTTGACCAGCCTAAAATCAGATAAATGCGTACCTCCTTCATACGGGTCATTAAAAATGAATACGTCCCCATCTTGAAGCCCACCTTCCCGCGCAACTTTATTAATTACTGCTTTTACAGCAAACGCCATCACACCAACAAAAATTGGCAAGCCTGATTTGCCCTGCACAAGGGTATCGCCTGTCACCGCATCATAAATTCCATGGCTGGCATCATGCGCTTCGGCGATGATCGGATTAAATGCAGAGCGGAAGAGTGTTGCATCCATCTCATCTGCTATTTGTTCAAGTCTTCCCTTCAATATAGCAAGGGTTACGGGGTCCATTCTAATCTTGCTCATAATATTACTATTCGTTTCCCTTATCTTCATATTTAGCACCGATCGAAATCAAATCGTTGGTGCCAATAAGATCATTCAAGCCATTGAAATTATGCATTTTACTTAGAAATTTTTCATTATTTCCATTTGCCATTAACCCGCTGTAATATGCTTGCATATGATGCGAGATTGCCCGTACTGCACCACCTGGGAAGATTACAATTTTATACCCTAGCTGGTCTAAGTCTTTGGCTGATGCGATAGGAGTCTTTCCTCCCTCAACCATGTTGGCAAGTAATGGGATTTCATGCGCAAACTCAGCACAGATTTTGCGCATTTCATCCATGGATTGCGGCGCTTCTATAAAAAGCACGTCTGCACCAGCCTCTTTATAAGCTCTTGCCCTGTTAATAGCTTGAGAAAATCCTTCTACGGCCCGTGCATCTGTGCGTGCAATGATTAACGTATCTGGGCTATTACGAGCGTCCAGGGCTGAATGAATTTTGCCAACCATTTCATTTTTGCTTATCAGTTTTTTGCCATCTAAATGGCCACATTTCTTTGGGAAGGATTGATCCTCAAGTTGGATCGCATTTGCGCCTGATCGCTCAAAACTTCGCACGGTGCGCTGCACGTTCAGTGCATTGCCGAACCCATTATCTGCGTCAACGATAAT
>CAJWEI010000137.1 GCA_913031285.1 uncultured Alphaproteobacteria bacterium
GATCTTGGGCAGGGCGCTTCGGGCTCAAACGCAGGCACGCTTAGCCTGCAGATCAAGCGCGTGAAGCTGATGCCTTATGCGCTTAAGGGCCATCACGAATGGGAGGCCATGGGTGAGTCCGTGGGCTTTCGCAAAACTGGTGGCTATACGCTGGCCTTCACTGAACGCGAGTCAGAACTTTTGCATGAACGCCAAACGCTTAAAGCCAAGGCGGGAGCGCCCATTGAACTTGTTTCTAACAACCACATTCGCAACGCGGAACCTAATTTGACCCAAAAGGTTATCTCGGCCAGCTATTGCGCCGAGGATGGCTATGCCAATTCCTCGCTGACGGGGCAGTACTATCGTGGACGTCTGCGCGATCAGGGTATTCCATACCGTGAAAGATGCCCTGTGACCGCAATCTCGCAAGTCGGCGCAGGGTTTGCGCTCGACACTCCCCAAGGCGGGATCACAGCAAGCCGCATCCTTATGGCGACAGGCGCTTGGCTTAAACCCATAGCGGCGATGCTGGGTGTTGATTTGCCCGTTAATGCGCGTATCAACACCGTTTCAGTGACTGAGCGTTTGGAGCCCCTGATCTCAACCGTGATTGGCCATGCAACGGGCCTGTTGACTATGAAGCAGAAGACAAACGGAACAGTTCTGATCGGTGGTGGCTGGCAGGGGCGCGGTACGCCGCAAGAGGGGCGTGGTGAGGTCACCGCCTGCTCCGTTCAACCCAATCTGGCTTTAGCACAATTTGCACTCCCCGCCTTAGCGAATGCACGTGTCATGCGCAGTTGGACCGGGTTTGAAGCGAATGTGCCAGACTTTTATCCTTTGGCAGGAGCACTTCCCGGGGTGGAGGGCGCATTTGTCTTGGGCTGTGTGCGTGGTGGCTACACCATTGGGCCTTATATCAGTAAATTGATGGGTGATTTCATTTTAGACCGAGAACCCGAACTACCCCTTTTTGATCTGGGGCGAAATTTTAATGAGGATTAGAACATGAGCGATCTAGCACGTTTGGATGGAAAATTAGCCATCGTAACCGGTGGCGGCAGTGGAATTGGAGAAGCAACGGCCAAAGTATTCGCCGAAGCTGGTGCGACGGTGGTCGTCACAGGACGGCGGTCTGGGCTTCTGGAGCGGGTAGCAAAAGAAATCGGTGGCCATGCGATGGTCTGTGACGTGTCAGATCAGGCGCAGGTGCGCACGATGTTTACTCAGGCACTTCAGATCACTGGCCAGATCGACATTCTGCTAAACAATGCGGGCGGGGCGGGGCCAATTGCGCCCGTGGCAGAGGTGGATATGGAGGCTTGGGTCCAATGCATGAACATTAATCTCGTGGGCGCGATGTTTTGCCTTCAAGAAGCCGCACGGATTATGGGGGCACAGAAGTCTGGCTCTATCATTAATATGTCTTCGCTGATGGGCATTCAAGGCTACCCCATGCGATCCGCTTATGTCGCTAGTAAATTTGCCCTGATCGGGATCACTGAAACAATGGCTCGCGAGCTCGGACCATTAAATGTCCGCGTAAACGCGTTGATGCCCGGCGCTGTCTCTGGGGAAAACATGGACCGTATTCTGGCTCGCCGTGCAGAGGCAGAGGGCCGCTGTGCTGAAGAGATTGAACGCGAGAACTACACAGATGTAGCCGCACTTAAACGATGGGTCTCACCAGAAGAGGTGGGCCGCGCTGCGCTTTATTATGCCTCCGATCTGTCGTCGGCGATCACTGGCGACAAGATGAAAGTCGACTGCGGGCGGTTTTAGAAATTCCTTCAACCCAATGACAGAAATGACAAAGTCCCCTTTATCAGCCGTAGGGCGAGGTGGTGCCCGCTATTATTATGCTGGATACCATCCGCCGCCAGAAATGGTGCCTACGGGTTTTAATAAAGTGTCATGGGTCACGATTTCACCCGTCACATCGGCCAGGTCCACTGTGCCCGAGTTGAGCTTTATCACACTAGCTTCGGGCTGTGCGGTTTCGCCCAGATGACCCAGGTCCGATCGGCTCAGAACGCGAGCCGGAGCGATGCTTGCTGCGGCAATGACATCGGGCAAGGACCAACCAAGCGCCAGGAACTTGGTCATGACGTTTAGATTGTCATGCGCCGGACCATCGATGCAAAAAGCGTGGATATCTGATGAAATCACATCAGGGCGGAACCCGGCAGCGTCCATTTTCCGCGCCGTATCCCACGAAAATGATCCCATGCCATGGGCGATATCGAAGATCACACCGCGTTCCCGTGCTGCCAATACAGCATCTCGCACGCGGCCATCGCCATGGCATGGTGCATTGGGGAAGGGTCGGAAGCAATGGGTTAATACATCACCCTTGCGCAGACGCTCTACCACTTCTGAATAAGACGGCGGTGGTTCATCAATATGAACCATCAGCGGCAATCCCGTTCGGTCTGCCACGTCTTGTGCTACATCCAGAGGAGCAATCCCAGAGGGGCCAGAAGCATGGGCGCCCAGACGCACTTTGATCCCAACGATCACACCAGGATGAGCATTGGCCACAGCTGCAGCTTCCCGCGCAGCCATCAGGCGCATATCATGGCTTTCGCCAACCATAATAGTGCCGCCAAAAGCATAGATCCCAGCGAAGGAGACATGCAGATAGGCTAGGATACGCACCCTGGAGAGGTCGATAACATGCTCCCGGAACCCTGTGAAATTCCCTGGCCCTGCGCTGCCCGCATCGACAAGTGTTGTACAGGCGGATTTATCCGCAAAATTTTCAGGCTTTACCCCAAGAGAGGTGCCGCCCCAGTAGACGTGTACGTGCATATCAATCATGCCTGGTGTTACAATACAGTCGGTGCAGTCAATTACCTGTGCCCCACCAAGGGCAGGTACGTCGAGGCCAAGTATTTTGTCTTTTCCGATAACTAGATCTGCTATCCGATCAATACCATTGGCGGGGTCAATTACTCGGCCACCGCGCAGAACAAATGATGCGCTCATATCGGTTTATACGCGACGGCTTCGATTTCGACGGCGATGTCGATCATAAGCCGCGATTCCGCTGTTGAACGGGTGGGGGGGGACGATGGAAAATACTGGGCGTAAGCTGCGTTGAAGGCAGCGAAATCATCCCGGTTGCGCAGCCATACCGTTGTTTTGACGATATCAGACAATGTGCAATCGGCGAGGGCCAACACCTTTGTTATATTTGCGATCACCTGATCAGTTTCAGGGCCAATACCGCCCGATACGACCGCGCCATCTGTGTCTACGGGCACCTGGCCAGAAACGAAAACGAAATCTCCTGCGCGGATTGCGGGCGACAGCGGTACATGAGCGGTTCCAAAGGTTTGTTTGTTGGTCATATTAAAGCCTTTCATAAATAAGCAGAGTAAAAATTGTACTGAGTCTAAGATTAATCTACTAAAATGTTATGAGCCCACCAAATCTTATTTGGGCAGATATTCTTATATGGAGATGTAAATTGGATTGGGATAAGCGATATTCAATAGATGACTATTTGTTTGGTCAGAAGCCAGCGCAAGCTCTATTGCGAAACGAAAAATATTTAGTACCAGGAGGTGAAACTTTATTGATTGCAGATGGTGAGGGACGAAATTCAGTTTACCTTGCAAAAAAAGGCTTTAAAGTCACATCATCGGATAGTTCAATAGTTGCTCAGCAAAAAGCTAAGACCCTGGCAGATAGTCAAAATGTGAAAGTACATTTTAAGTTAGAAGATTTTTTTGATATTGATTGGTCAAGGAAACAGTATGATAATATTGTCGGTATATGTTTTCAGTTTATCCCACCAGAATTAATTGAAGAGGTATTTAAAGAATTCCGTTCAGCGACAAAAACAGGTGGAACAATATTGATCCACGGGTACACTCCAAAACAAATACAATATGGTACTGGTGGGCCGAAAGATGTCTCTTTAATGTATACAGAACAGACTTTTAGCAGTTTGTTTTGTCCGTCTGAAATTCATTTGCTTGAAGAATATGAAGCTATAATATCAGAAGGCCCTGGTCATAGCGGAAAATCTTCGATGATTGATTTCGTCGCGAAGTTATGACGCCCAATCAGATTAGCCAACGCTAACCCCTAAGAGGGAGCCTCGTCTTACTAGTTTTCCTGTAGAGAGCATCCTAAGTTTTGTGTGTTTTCCATTTATTGGAATTATTCTACTTCTCTCATTTTTCTGATGTGCCGGAAAGACTGAATACAAAGGTATGTGTGAAGTCCGCCAAATATTAACAAAAATAATTTTGATAGATCAGCCCAGAGATTTTTAAAAATTATACCATTTCCAATAAAGGTTCTAACTAAGTCTGCGCCTCCAACAAACATTATTAAACCGATAACTACAGCAATATGCATGAAAAATGACTTTTTATGCTCATATCTAATGGCGAGGTATCCAACGATTAGCATTGGTAAGCCAATGACAGAGGGTATTAAGGATGTAAGAGACTGGCTTTCGCTAATGATAGTAACTACAGCTCCCCAGATTGTCATTGCTAAACCAATAACCAAAGTAATTTTTTCAACTTTTTGACCAACAAATGTAAACTCACTATCTGCCATTTTTTAACTTTCTTATTTTTTTGATTTTAACTGTCTAGATTTATCTTCTTTGAGTCTTTCATTTTAGCGTTTGATGGCGAATTGACAAATTTAATAATTTTTTTGCTAAATGAGATAACCTCAGCGAATAAGTATCAAAATTTTAAACTACGTAAAATTAATGTGTCTTTTGCTTCGGCGATTGAAAAATTTTGGTATTTTACTTTACAATGTTGAATTGTCTTATTCTTAGACTAAATCTCCAATGTTGTATTTGCTGACTACGCTTTTATTAAACCAAATAAATTAATCTTTCGTTACAGAAAAAATATAAAATTTTTGAGGAGAAAACATTTTGATTTCCAATTTACTTTTCGGATCCATTGGAGTTTTAGTTGAAACATCAGAATTACAAAGGCAATCGTTCAATCGCGCATTAAACATGAACGGTGTAAACTGGAATTGGAACATCGGTACTTATTGCGATTTATTAAAAGAGCCAGGCGGTAAAAAGCGACTGTCAGAATATACTGATAATCAACTCAGTGCTGAAAAAGTAGAGCAAATACACAGAGATAAACAGAGCGTCTATGAAGAGTTAATTGGGGTTGGCGTAAAGCCCAGAAGTGGGTGCGTCGAAGCTATAGAAAAATGCAAAGGTAATGGTGGTAAAATTGGTTTTGTAACCGGTACGACACCATATACTATTGATATCATTAAAAAATCACTTTCAAACTATATCAACTTTGACGATTTTGACATTATCACTTCATGTGAATCAGTTCCACAACCAAAGCCCTCAAGTGCAATTTATGAATATGCACTGTCTGAGTTGGAGATAGTAGCAGCTCAAACAATAGCTATAGAAGACACAAAGGCCAATCAATACGCTGCCATAAACAGTGGGATAAGATGCTATCTTTATCCAGGCGAATACTCAGTTTTAAGTTATAAAGATACCAAAGATTTGAATTTTATTTCGGATGGAAAAATGCTTCCTTCATTACTATCAGATTAATTAAATTTTACTAAGTCCAAGGATTAAAAAATTCAAAAGATTAAAGTTATCTATGTTGAAAACTATTTTAGGAAAAAACATTGGCTTGGATTATAACTAAATACCTTACTACTGCGTTTATTGTCGTATTAATATCAGAAGTAGCCAAAAGAAGTGATAGGTTAGGAGGGCTAATTGCGGCCTTGCCTCTGATAACTGTTATGGCATTAGTCTGGTTATATTTGGAACAACAAGGTTATCAAAAAATAGCTAATCACGCTTGGTATACTTTTTGGTATGTTATTCCCACACTCCCGATGTTTTTAGCTTTTCCCTTTATTTATAAATTCACCGGTTTTTGGCCGTCTTTGTTGATTTGCATTGCAATCACTGGGGTGAGTTTTGTTTTGTTGGCTTTCATTGTGAAGCCTTTCGGGATTAATCTTCTTTAACATTTTAAATCTCTGTTAAAATTTTATGGATAATGGGGTTTACAATGTTTGGATGTGTCAAGGGTGCCATATGTGTCCCTTCACTGTATGAGTGAAATATCCAATTCGGCATTGTTTCCTCAAAAATAGTTACGATTTTTCTAATAGAGTTTACCGTTTGTTCGCTGAATAAAATATGAGTATTTTGTGGGAGAATGTCTCTCCATTCTTCAAGTGAAGTTGTTTCATTAATAACGCAATCAAATTCATGAAAATTAGGTTTTAAGGCTTCTGCGAATTTTTCTC
>CAJWEI010000138.1 GCA_913031285.1 uncultured Alphaproteobacteria bacterium
CCTTCAGCCAACCGCATACCCGTGTCAGAAATCAGCGCCACCAACCAACGCATATCATCGTCTATTGCCCTGCATTCTGTCTGAACCTTTAGAATATTAGCATTAGGAATAGGCTTACGGGTCAATACCCCAGCGGTTCTATCGTGATACACTCCAATGAATGGATTACAGACATCCAAAGCAAATTCAGATAATGCAAAGTTTATCACTGCCTTCACGTAGGAAAAGTTACGGGTCACGCTGGAGCCAGTTAGGCCACGATCGACAAGCCAATCCCTGAACATTAGGGCATCGCTACGAGTATATGATAGTAATGGTTTATTTCCGCTTATACCTATCACATAATTACAGGCCCGTTCAGCAGCCAAACGGAATGTCTTGGGACGGCCTTTACCCTTTTGATCTAAATAAACCTGCAAAGCGCCAAGTAATGTGGGGCTACTCTTAGACACGACAGCCTCAGCATTTGGAGAAGAGGTCGTTGCTGATCTGTCACTCGTGGACGATGCCTTAACCAACGACAGGCCAATTACATCAGACTTCGCCAATCGCATTTGGCTCCAATAGGCATCAAGCTTAGCAGCTTCGATATTAGCCTGAACTCTAGCCTTTTGCGGAGAAGAAGTTTGCAGCCCTTGGACGATACGAGGGTAGTTATAGTGGCACTGCAAATCAGTAGGAACACGGCGGGAGAAATAATAGTAGCCGCCTCGAACAAAGGTGTAAGGGATTCGATTGGTCAGTAATTTGGTCTGCATTTTGGTCAGTACTCAGATGCGGCACGATGAGCGCCATGTTAAAAAGCTGAGTATTATCTGATGCTTAACTGGGGGTCGGCCCTGCTGGTTTTGGGCTAAGTGGCGGACAGACAGTCCGTATAATTATATTTCCAGCATGTTCTAAATATGTATATTTTATATATATTTATCAGTACTTAGTGTAGAATTTTATTCCAAGAAATTCTAAAGTATTCCTAGATGTTCCACACTTTTTTGAGGGAATAAATGAGGGAATAAGATGGCTAGTGGTCTTTCCAACGCAATGATCAAATCTAAGCTTACTTCAGGGCGCTATTACGACAAGTCCGGCACCGGCTTGCACCTTTTGGTTGATAAAAGAGGATCTAAATATTGGGTACAGCGCTATACTTTGAATGGAAAGCGTCGGGAGCTTGGCTTAGGCAGCTTCCCAAATGTGAGCTTACTTCAGGCGCGCGAGCAGGCCTTAATTAACAAACGAATTTCGAAAGAAGGTAAAGACCCTAAAAGTCAAATAAAAAAGCAGAAAGAGATACCTAGCTTTCGCGAAGCAGTCGATAAATATTTAGAGTTTAAACTCACAGAATTTTCCAACGAAAAGCATAAACGCCAATGGCAATCTTCTATAAAAACTTACGCCTTTCCAATCATCGGGAATACTCCAGTAAATGAAATTACAGTCGATCATATTGTCCAAGCCCTCAGCGCAATTTGGGCGGATAAAACTGAAACCGCCAGTCGCCTCAGAGGAAGGATTGAACATGTATTGTCCTGGGCAACTGTCAGTGGCTATAGATCAGGCTTCAACCCGGCAATCTGGCAAGGCAATCTTTCAGAATTGCTGCCTAGCCCGTCGAGCATCCAAGACAAGAAGCACCACCCTGCCCTTCAGTTAGTAGATGTTCAAAGTTGGTGGCAAGATTTGAATTCAAGGGATGGTGTTGGGGGGATGCATTAAAGTTCATGATGTTTTGTTTAAATCGATCCGGAGAAGTCAGAGGCCTAGAGTGGCAAGAGCTTCACTTATTCAATGCAACTGAAGCTGACGAAAAAGGCTTCAAAGGCATTTGGACAATCCCTGGAAAAAGAATGAAAACCAAAAGGGAGCATCGAGTTCCAATCACCAGTAAAATGCTGGATTTGATAAATGAGCAATCTCATTCAGAGCATAACAACCTGGTATTTAGAGGTCTAAAAGGTGGGAAATTATCAGATATGACCCTATCCGCATTAATGAAGCGAATGAATGAAACTGCGCTTATCGAAACCGGAATTGGTTTCATCGACCCTAGGCAGGGAAATAGGCCGGCGGTGCCACATGGCTTACGATCTACTTTCAGGGATTGGGTTGCAGAAAATCAGCACTCACGAGAGGCAGCAGAACTACAGCTCTCCCATCATGTTGGATCAAAAGTAGAGCATGCATACTACAGAACCGACCTGATCGTTGAAAGGGCTAGAATACTGGATGCATGGGGTAATTTTCTGGAGCGCTCTCTATGAAACCACCAAAAAAAGTACGCGGTATTTTAGATCTTCTTCAAGTTAAGGAAAATGAAGAATGGGAGATAGACCAAGCATTGTTAAATCTTCCCTGGGTTTTGCAGCAGGCTTCACAAGAAGATTTAATTAGATGGGCTATAAAAGGTTATTACGCAGAAGCACTGGAAAACCTCGAAAAGGCGATCCGTGAAATTAACCCTCCTCAGTTGCCTGGCCGGCCAAAAAAGAGAAAGATAACCCAAAAATCTTCTGCACGCGCATTTCTTTTATGGATGACCGTGAACAAGGTAAACCCTAGCGACTTTACCGGCAATCTCACAAATAGAAGCGTAATAAATCATGCGACAGAGCTTGAAGCGAGCAGATACTGGAAGACAAACTATTTTGATACGCAAATGACCGAAAGCCGCACTATTGAGCAATCAGTTTCACGAGGAAAACAGGAACTGGAAATTGATAAATCATGGCATTCAGATGTTTGCGAAAAAATATACCAGGGTTTATTTGCAAACGATTAAAGAAATTTAGTTCCATAGGCTTCCAGTATGTTCAAAAACAACTGGAGCAAATAATGGCACCTGACCTTCTACGAAGACGCGAATTAGAAAAAAAACTTCAAATTTCTAGATCTTCAATCTACGCAATGATGTCTGAGGGCACCTTCCCAAAACCAATAAAGCTTGGCCGCCGCGCCGTTGGATGGCGGTCTAGCGATATAGAAAAATGGCTAAAAGATATGCAGGAGGATCAAAATGTTTGAGCTTCCTCAATTACCCCCCCCTCCCCGGGGGGTTAAATATAGCGTACCTGGGCTAGGAAATGAGACACGGAGAGAGACCTCTGATTTCTATAGTCGAGTGATTACTGTTTTGGCACCACGTTGGAGGGTTGTTACTTGTAGAAATGGTATTCAGTGGATCTTGCAAAGGCGGACAGCAGAACCTTTGCATAAGGGCATCTGGCGCGGCCGGAGCTACCATACAACCCAAAACAGCTTAATCGAAGCCTGTGCAAAGTTAGAGCTGCTCTCTGATGATAGAGCGCGAGCTGCTTTAGATGCGTTGCCAAGTATAATTAGCCAGTACCAAAAATAGAAAACCCATGGCGCGCAAGCCATGGGCTATCTAGGTTCGTAATTTGGTGATTACTGTTCTCTTATAGCATTTTGGCTCAGGCGTCTCAACTTGAGGCGGGTATATGTCTGAAAAAAATTTATGTCCAAACCCAGAAGACATCAAAAAGTTTTTTGATTTGATAACTCAGCAATGGCGCAGCCAAGAGGTTGAAAATTGCTTGTTTGAAGTCAGATGCCTTGGCGAAAATAAAAAACCATTAAGTCAAAAATTTTCGTACAAAAAAATCCCAGATGCTGTTGAATTTGCCAAAGGTATGAATGAACAAAAATATAATGTTTACACGACAGTCAATCCAATTAATCCAAATGTTGAAAAGAACGCTCGAGACGAAAACGTAAGTCTAGCTTTTTTTAGTTTTGCTGATGCTGATGATTTAGCTGGGGTGGAAGCTCTAAAAAAGTTCTGTGAGAGCCAAAAGCCAGATTTTGTCGTAATAACCGGAAACACTCCGCACTTAAGAGCTCATACTTACTGGCGTTTGGATCAGCCGTGCGCGGATATGGAGGTCTGGCGCGAGACACAACAACGACTTGCATCAAACTTTAAAACAGATCCTTCTGTAATAAATCCATCGCGGATCATGCGCGTCCCAGGCACCATAAGCTATCCCAGCGGCAAGAAGCGCGCACAGGGCTACATCGATGAATTGGTTGTACTTAGCATAAATCCCAAGCCCATTCCATTCGCAGATATCTCCAGTTGGTCCAATTTCTTACAGAAACCGGCGCGCAGCGAGACGATTGATATCGACCTAGGCAAAAACAGCCTTGATCTTAACGCTTTAAAGGAAGCGATTTTGAGTGGGCAAAACTGGCACGACAACATGCTCAGGCTCGTCGGTAGGTTGGTGGCCGATGGATCGTCAAAGGAAGAAATTCTAGGCCTTGCAGCAGAGTTCACCCTCGCTGGATATTCAGAGCAGCAAACACGCAATGAGCTGGCTCCAATGATCGATGGCGCGCTCGCGAAAGGGTTTGATAAAAAGCTTACTAAGCACAAGAACCGAGATTTAGGCCAAAGCTTAAAGGGTATTGCTAACGCGCAAAACATTTATGAACTTTTAATTGAAAGTGGATGGTCGGAGGCTCTTGCTTACGACGAGTTCGCCAAACGCAAGCTGCTCATAAAAAAACCGCCTGATCAAACGGGCAACCCTGCTCATTTCAAAGACCGTGAATTGCAGGATCACGATTACACTAAAATCGTTCGTTGGATTAATCGGAATGGCTTTCCCCGCGTGAGCAAACATGTCGTAGTAGATGTTGTGAATGAATTGTGCAGGGAACAAATAATCGCACCAGTGCGGCATTATTTGGAAGATTTACAATTTGATGCCAACAAAGATACACCGCAACTCAGCAGCTGGATGATCAATTACTTAGGCGTAAAGCCGGAAAATGAAGAAGAGCGGAAATATATAGAAGCAGTCTCCCGGCTGTCACTTATTCAAGTAGTTGCACGTATCTTTCAACCTGGATGTAAGGCTGACAGCTTACCCGTTTTAGAAGGTGAGCAAGGCCTTGGAAAATCGACAGCTATTAGGGTCCTGCATGGCCAAAAGTTTTTCGGAGATGCATTACCTCCAATGGGGACTAAAGATGCATCAGATTATGTCCGCGGAAAATGGGGAATTGAGCTGTCTGAACTTGCATTTCAGAGGAAAGCGGATGAGGAGGCTCAAAAAGCATTTATCTCACGACAGGAGGAACGGTTCCGACCGGCGTATGGTCGAGAAGAAATTCGATACCCTCGACAATGCGTTTTTTGGGGCACCACAAATCGGTCCGACTATCTTACAGATGACAGTGGAAATCGGCGGTTCTTGCCTATTCGAACCGAAACAATAAATATCCCTGCGCTTAGAACCAATCGTGACAAGCTGTGGGCTGAGGCTGTCCATTGTTATAGCCAAGGAGAGAAGTGGTGGCTCGATGATATTCTGCTCAAGTATGCTCAAAAACAAACTGAGAAGCGCTTGGAGAGTGACCCCTGGATGGAGCAGGTTTTACTGAACACATTGGAAAGAAGCGAAATAACTATAAAGGAAGCTTTTGCGTTATGCTTTCCTGAAAAAGAAGTTGATAAAATTTCACAAGCAGATAGCCGGCGCATGTCTAGGTGCCTTTTGAAAACAGGGTGGTGCAAAGCTGGGCAATACACCGGCGGTCCAAAGCGCAATCAGACAAAATTTGTGCGCATTACAGACAAGTAAAACCACATCAAAACAACATTAGTTGAACTGCGTATGTGCGTATCACTTTTCTTACGAAATAAAATATCTTCTGCAACCCATTGTATTCAAATACATTTTTAATCATTAATGTAAATAAAACCTATTTTATGCGCATTATTAAATAAACACGACTTATATAGAAAAATCATGCGCATAATGCGCATTTAAATTATTTCTGAATTTGCTGATTGAGAAACTAGCTACGTTCAATGTATTATGAGTTTGAAGTTATTTTTCAGTCGTAACAACAAATATTATTTGGATTTTCAACGGAGAGATGATGGAATGAGACATTTTATTTCAGCATGTTTACTGCTTATGGCTAGCCACGCAAACGCTAGGGTGGTCGAGTTTGCATGCCAGAAAAGTACTGGTACAATTGCCTGTTGAAGAAGCAATACTATCCCGATCCCTTACAGAAAGACTGTCTTTCTTGCGGCCTTTCTCGGTCTAAGATTCCTTCAATCCAGACTCTATAAATTCTTGATCGATTTGTGGTAATGGCTGATCCCGAA
>CAJWEI010000139.1 GCA_913031285.1 uncultured Alphaproteobacteria bacterium
TTTGCGGGACATCCGACTTTAGGAAGCTGTAAATCCTGGCAGCATTGGGGTGGAATACCGAAGCAAGAAGGTGTGATAGTTCAACAATGTGAGGTCGGCCTGATTGAGATTCGTACTCATGGTCATAGGAATGCATTCATCGCGCCGCCTACCCAAATCGAGCCGCTACCCTCAGAGCGCCTTAATTCAGTTGTTTCAAAACTTGGCATTCCGAAAGCACAAGTTGTTACAGGTGCACTTCTGACCAATGGGCCAGTGTGGAACGCGCTGGAATTAGTTGATGCAGAGGCTGTGCTAGCCATTGAGGCATCTGGATCTAAAGATCATGAATTGGGTTTCATTGGAATTTTTGGGCGAGATAATTCGAAAGATAATGTCGATTACGAAGTCAGAATGCTGGAGGCTTCGACTGATATGACTGAAGATCCAATCACAGGCTCTTTGAACGCAGCATTAGCAAAATGGTTGTTTAGCCAAAATCGGATCAAGAGCAGCCTAATCATGGCGCAAGGACAAAAAATTGGACGTCGAGGCCGAGTTTATATTGACGTTTTGAATGCAGAGAAAGGCGCAATCAAAATTGGTGGTGATGTAAATATTCTGATTGAGGGACATGTATTAATTTAAAGGTAAGGGGGCGTGGTGAAATACTTAATCCCGCTGACCTGCAAAACGAACTTTCCACTCGTCACGCTCATTGTCTGTAATCTTGCGGAAAGTAACTTCAGGCACTCTAAATTCATGTCCCGAAGGCAGAGATTTTAAAGCCTTTTCAACATCAGTTGGCCAGCTATTGTCGCTTGCTTGCATGGCATCCATGAGGCCTCGGGCTGCATCTGGAATGAAGGGAGAAGATAAAACTGCATAGAGGCGGATCAGGTTCAATGCCAGACGTATTTGCGCAGCAGCTTGGTCAGGGTTTTCTTTAAAGGTTGACCATGGTGCCGCTGCTTGTAGATACTCGTTTCCTGCCCCCCAAATTGCTCGCAACTCAGCTGCGGATTTACGTACTTCCATGGATTCCATAAAGCATTCATAGGCTCGGATACGGGTGTTTAATTCCTTTATAAGTGCTGCCTCCTGATCTCCCCAAGTCCCTGTCTCTGGGACGGCTTCTCCAAATTTTGATCGGCAGAACTTAGTCACTCGGCTGACAAAATTTCCAAGTACATCGGCGAGATCCTTGTTAACATTCGTCTGAAATAGATCCCAGGTGAATTCTGCATCTGAGTTTTCGGGTGCATTGCTTAAAAGCCACCAGCGCCAGTAATCAGAAGGTAGAATTTCAAGCGCTTGATCCATAAAAACGCCGCGCCCACGTGAAGTACTGAATTGGCCCCCATCGTAGTTAAGGTAGTTGAACGATTTGATGTAATCGACCAGCTTCCACGGTTCGCCCGAACCAAGGATGGTGGCGGGGAATGACAACGTATGAAAGGGCACATTATCTTTGCCCATGAACTGCGTATAAGTTACGTCTTGAGCACCTTGATCGATGCGCCACCAGCTTTGCCAGTCGCTTCCCTTACCCGCGTCTACCCATTCTTGAGCACACGCTATATATTCAATCGGTGCATCAAACCAAACGTAAAAAACTTTGTCCTCCATGCCGGGCCAGTCATTTTTGCCATTCTTGACCGGAACACCCCAGTCCAGATCACGGGTAATTCCTCTGTCTTGAAGGCCTTCGCCATCATTTAGCCATTTCTTAGCAATTGACGTGGTAAGGACTGGCCAGTTTGTTTTACTATTAATCCAGGCCTGTAGTTGATCGCGCATCCGGCTTTGTGCTAGGTAAAGGTGTTTTGTCTCTCGTTCTTCTAAATCAGTGGCACCAGAAACCGTTGAACGCGGATTGATCAAGTCTGTGGGATCGAGCTGTTTTGTGCAGTTATCGCACTGGTCCCCGCGCGCATCCTCAAATCCGCAGCTGGGGCATGTTCCCTCAATATAGCGGTCCGGTAGGTAGCGACCATCTGTTGGAGAATACATTTGTGTTTCAGAGACTTCATAGATTAACCCAGCTGTGGCAAGCCGCCCTGCAAAATGCTGGGTCAATTTGTAATTCTGAGGACTGGAAGACCGTCCAAAGTGATCAAAAGACAGTTGAAATCGATCTGCAATTTGTGACTGGGTCAAATGCATATTGGCGCAGTATTGTGCTATGGGTTGATTTGCTTTGGCCGCGGCAAGCTCTGCCGGTGTTCCGTGTTCATCTGTCGCGCACAGAAATAAAACCTCGTTTCCGCGCGCTCTTTGAAAGCGTGCAAATAGATCTGCAGGAAGTTGGCTCCCGACAAGATTTCCAAGGTGTTTAATCCCATTGATGTAGGGAATGGCAGATGTAATAAGATGCCGTGTCATTCGACTAGCCTATAATAGTGAGTTTCATTTCTCTAGCCCATGTTTTGGGCAGTGGAAAGGGCCGCGCATGAAAAGCCTAAGTTCTTTGAGAGTTAGCTAGTCTTTGAAATCTCGGGCACTTCCAAGCAAGCGCCCAATCGTTAAGCTGGTTCGTGGTACATAGACATAAGGTGTCCGCTTGGCGACCATCAGGCGGACTCTCATACGGGAGATCCCAAAAAGTACTTAAGCCGAGTGTCCAACTGCAACCATCATGAACAATGCTGAGGGTCCAAAAGCTCTAATCAGTTTTGAGGCTAGATAAGGCGCTGCAATTGCGCCGCAGGCAAAAAAGAATATAAGAGCAGCGGCAGGTTCCACTCTTTCGTCCGACGCGGCAAAGTTATGGGCAGGGGCTGCCGTGATAGAGAAAATGGGGAAAGCTATAAGCCCAAAAATCTCTCTATTTATGAGGATAATTGTATTGTTTACAGGGGGCACAAAGGCAGCGATAAAGCAGTTTGTGATAGCTGCTACGGAAAGCCAAATCAAAACCCAGTGGCGGTCATATTTATCCGCAAGCCAGCTGATTGGATATTGGGATAAGGCCCCGCCAAGAATGAAGGCGGCCAGAAAATATGAAATCTGATCGATTGTAAGGCTAACTTCTGTGCTATATATTGGCCCACTAATCGAAAAGATGCGTTTGAAAGGCCCGCGACTATTAAGCCTGCCGCAGCAATGGTGATCGTGTTATAGCAAGCATCGAGCGTATTCTTGGTTCTGTTGGTATTTTGGGTTGTATCACTTTGGTTAAGGTGGTTGGGATCAGCGTCGCAGAGCAAATTAGCGCCAAAATATTATATGAAAAACAGCTGGCTGGGGATAAAAATCTTATTAGTAATTGAGCAACTAAAGATCCGCCCATATCAACCGTGCGATTAATGCCCATGGCCCTACCTCGGTTTTCGTTGGTGACTTTTACTTGTAGCTATGCTTCGGCAACTGTGTAGCAACCGGCAATACAAAGCCCTGAAGCCACTAATAAAACCGCCCAAACATAAGGCTCTATAATCTGCATATGAGCAAGAACGCCAATCGCGCCTGTTGCTGCGAAAGCGGTGAATGCGCGTGAATGACCAACCGATCTGATTAAACGGGGAGCTCCCCAACATCCAATGAAAAAACAACAAATTGAGCAGAACTTAGTAATCCAATTTGTTTTGTTGTGAATTCTAGCTCAAACCCGCATAGCGCATCGAGTGGCCCAATACCACCGTTTGAAAGCTGTAGCAGGACAATAGAAAGGAAAAGTCCTGCAAAGGATATAAGTAATCACATAAGTGCTCTATTGAAGTTCTATTTTTAATCTGCAAGTCAGTTTTTGACATTACATGACGGTTTTATGCTTTGTTTGAATTTTATACTTAGGTCGCTATTTTAAAAGGAGTTTCTGGTGTTTGAACTATTTGCCATGTTGCAGGTGGGGCTTGACGCGCCTTTACTCTGGATAAAGACCAACCAAGATGGCTATTTTTTGTATTAGGTTGTATCTTCCAGCGTGTTTCAATGCCCTGCGCGCCCCCCTCATCTGGGGTTAGCAAGAGTCCTATCGGTGCAGAAGAGGCAAATGTGCCTCCAGTTTCAGCAGCAAGATGTAGACGGCGTACAGATGTAAGGGATGGAAAATATTGTAAATCAGCAATAACCAGAGGTGCTGAGCCACTTCGCAATGCTTCTTCCATAGACCAAAGAATGTCTTCTTTGCGCTGTGCTGTGGCAAATACAAATCGACCTGGAGCAACAAAGCGCCGCATACCCGTTGGATTGAGCTGATCTGGGAGATACGATGGAGATATCCAAATCACGTGGCCCTTTGTTCGCGCTGCAAGCATAAGTGCGAAGCTGCGTCGTGCGCGGCCTACACATTCGTGTAAACGCCCCTGTTTAAGAGCGATGCCTTCCAAAAGCATGATATGGTTTTGGGTTAGACTTTGTGAAAGTTTGTCTAAAATAACTTGCATAGTTTTAATTATACATGTTCACTATTTGTTCTCAAGATGTATTGGCTAATTCAGATAAATTTATACTCTTAAATTTGATAAACCGTTTCAATATAATGAACCGTAATTGAGAGTTGAAAACTAATCTTAAAATTAACTAATATTATATATATTCAATAATATACATATATTTATATGATAATTAAATCTTGTATCTTACATGTGCTAGTCGTTTTATATGTTTCATGAATGGCGATTGATATCCCGCAAATTTCACAAATACGGTGTGAAAAAATAAAGTCGACTTATTAAATTACTGGAGTTGTGAATACAAAATCTAAGCTTTACTCATATTAGACATATAATTTCAGACTTATAATTGTAAAATCTTATATATAATTAAACAAATGTATTTAACGGTTGAAAGTTAATAAGAACTCTAATTAAAATCTCCTGAAGTAAGAAGGTTAATTCGTCTTTAACTTTGGGAGAGAAATATAATTCCCTGGAAAACCATATAAAAGTTTTGACAGGGCAAGATACATAGCATCATCTGATAGAATGTCGTCTGGAAAAGTTAAAAGCCTAATTGCTGGCTAATGTTACTGATTTGCAATTTGATAAACCCTAAACTGAACTTTATATGTCTAATTGAATGATCGAGGCCAGAGAGCCTTAAACAGGAAGAAGAAAATGAAGATGAATCCCATGGGACGCACTGGCGTAATGGTTTCCGAACTCTGTCTTGGGACAATGACGTTTGGGACACAAACTTCAGAGAGCGAGGGCCACGCGCAAATGGATTGTGCGCTGGGAAATGGTATAAATTTTGTTGATACTGCAGAAATGTATCCCGTTAATCCCATTTCCAAAGAAACAATTGGACGAACAGAGGAAATTCTTGGGACTTGGAATACTAAAAATAAATCACGGCGGGGCGAATATGTGTTGGCCACAAAACATTCTGGTGAAGGTCTTCAACACGTACGTCATGGAGCCGCAATATCTTCAAAGACCATTCCAAAAACAATTGAAGGCAATTTACGCCGGCTACAAACTGATTATGTTGATCTTTATCAATTTCATTGGCCCAATCGCGGTTCATACATGTTTCGAAAAAACTGGAACTACAATCCTACTAATCAGAATAAAACCAATACACTCTCCAATATGGAGGACTGTCTAGAAGAATTGCAAAAACAAGTAGATAAGGGGAATATAAGACATTTTGGCGTATCAAATGAAAGTGCTTGGGGCACGTCGCAGTGGTTGCGCATATCGGAAGATCGCGGTTTGCCGCGGGTCGCAACAATTCAAAATGAATATTCACTTTTGTGCCGTCTTTACGACACAGATTTGGCCGAGCTTAGCGCATATGAAGATGTTGGTTTAATCACATTTTCACCCTTGGCTGCTGGATTGTTAACTGGGAAATATCAAAACAATTCTGTTCCAGAAGGATCGCGCAAATCGATTTCTGCAGATTTAGGTGGCCGTGCGACAGGTCGCGTTTGGCCTGCAGTTGAAGCCTATTTAGAAATTGCGGCTAAACATGGTATTGATATTGTACATATGTC
>CAJWEI010000140.1 GCA_913031285.1 uncultured Alphaproteobacteria bacterium
TCAGAAAGTGCCTCGTGATGGAAATCGGGTGTGGTGGTGAAAATAATATCAGTTAACTCACAATTCTGATGTTCGTGCATCGATGCTGAGCCAGAGAGTAGTGCAGAGAAAATTGCCGAACCATGATATGATTTTTGGTGAGACAATATTTTTCGCCGGTTTTGCTCACCTTTTGATTTATGAAAGCTCCATGCGATCTTTATCGCGCTCTCATTGGCTTCTGATCCTGAACTCGCAAAAAATACGTTTGTCATTTGATTGGGTGAAATGTCGATTAACTTTTCAGCTAGTTTATTGACTGAAGGGGTGCTTCTACCCCGGAAAGAGTGACTGTATGGCAAATCAGATAACTGTCTTTTGGCTGCTTCTACTAGGCGAGGCTGACTGTAGCCCAATGTGACACACCAGAGACTCGACATAGCATCAAGATATTTAGTTCCGGATGTGTCGATCAGATAAATTCCCTCGCCCCTTTCAATTATGGGGGGGCTTTGTTCTGGCGACAAATGGAGGTTGCTGAACGGATGAATCTGCGGTTGGGGCTTTCCATTGAGTTCCAGATTCACTATTTCACCTCAATTTTAGATGTTGTTTAGCCGCTGCAATTTAATCTTTTCGGTTATAATTTCGGACAAGCGAGTTCGACTATCTTGCCAATGTGGTTTCTCAAGACCTTATCCCTGTGAGGCAAATATCTAAGTTCATCATATTTGCATTCGTTGGCGAGATGCACCGATGTTTACGTCATTTGGATAAATTTTTAGAGAGTCAGCTATGCTTCTTCTAAAGCTGAAGACCGAATCATCCTACGAAGTTGACCAGAGAAATCATTGATTGGATAATGCAGAGTGAATCTATTGTCCCAGATCAATACATCGCCAAGAGACCACTCGAAGCGACAAGTGAATTTGTGGTCCTCCATATGATCAAATAAGTAATTGAGTAACGGCGCGCTCTCCTCTGCTGTCATGTCGCAGAATCTCGATGTAAACATTCGATTAATGTAAAGGCCTTCCTTTTTTGTTTTGGGGTTTGTCCTCACTACAGGGTGTTCGCAAAACCAAGGCTGAACCTCACGTTTTTCTCGCCAATGAAACGCATGAACAGCTTTTTGTGTCCTTAGAAGTTTTTTCATACCATCCGATAGTGCTTCAAAAGCAGAAATTGTCGAAGAAAAGGCCGTATCGCCGCCAACATCTGGGAGATCAATAGCATGCAGGATGGAAACATAGCCGGTTGGTTTCATCCAAGTGACATCTGAGTGCCAACTCTCACCACCAAATAATTCTGTGTCATCAGGCTCTCTCAGCAGCTCCAAAACCTCTGGGCAATCATCGTAACCGTTTGGGACTATTGGGTGAATATATGGAGGTCCAAATTTTTTAACTAATTCTGCCAATCCAAATCTATCAAGCTTCTGATTTTTGATTTTGATGACCAAACTGGCATCAAGCACGTCTTTTAATACCTTCACCAATTCATTGTCAGGAACATTCAAATCGATACCCTCGATGGTCGCTCCTAACGTTCCTGATTTTTTTGTAACCGTATAGTTTTGCAATTTTGCCTCCTAAATGCGGGCTTTTCAGGCTTAAATTTACGGATGTCTTTTTTGCAATGTCAATGTCAGCAACGCTTCTCAGATTACTCTAAAGGGCGTTGGCAACCCTTTCATGCACTCGAAAAGTATTAGCGCCCTTGCCAACGCTCAAAACATTATTTTCAGTAAAGACCTATCAGGTGTTTGAGTAATAACGATGTCCCAATAGCTATCAGCAACCAATTGGCTACTGCTTTGAACCAGCTTACGGGTGCTTTCTTAAAAATGTACGAGCCCAATGAGGCACCAGCAATAGAAAAAGGAAGTATAAATAGAGCACGAAACAAAGTTTCCTGCTCTACCACGTCGTTGGCCCAGAGTGATACGGATGTGACTAGGCACATCAGCCAAATCGGGAAAAGGATATTAGCTCTCTGAGTTATTACTGAAATTGGCGCAGCTAAAAAATAAACGACAAGAATTGGGCCGGATGGTACGCCAAACCCACCCATTACACTCCCGCATATCAGGCCAACAAAAGCGCTCACCCTAGAGCCTCTGGGCCCCTTGTAAGAAAAATTCGACATTAGAATAAATCCAGATACAAGAACAAAGACACCAATGCCGAGGCTAACAATTGTTGGGTCGGCTGACGTGAGAAATACAATTCCTAATATGTTCGAAATAATTATACCAGCGCTTAAGGGAAGTAGCTGCGTCCACTCAATGTTTCTGATTAATTTAAGAACTATGGGTGACAAACTCACAAGCGAGCACATAGTTGTGATAGCAATCGCGTTGATGGGGCCAAAAAGGAATGTGTAAAGAGGTACCATTATCAACGCACCGCCAAAGCCAACGTAAGCTGTCAATGCCGAGGCCAAAAACGCTATGAAAAAGGATAAATATAAAACAGCGTCAAAAATTTCTAGCAAACCGAGAGCCTTTCAAAATCAGAAATGCACTTGTTAACGATTGATGCCATCCAAAAACTGTGACTCCATATTTAGGCTAAGGTGAATTGAATGGCGGAGGCTTCCACCTTTTTCCTGTGATTGCATTGCCTGCGATGGCGATTAGCAAAAACGCACCGCCTATAAATGTGTTTGCTGTTATTGTCTCATCTAGGAATATCCATACCCAAAAAGGGCCCAGCAATACCTCAGCCAATGAGAGAAGGGCAAGCTCAGCTGCTTGAAGAGTACGTGAGCCGAGCGTATACAAAATTAAGCCAGCACCCACTTGAAACACTCCCATACCTGCTGAAATTCCAGCATCGTTGAATGATAAAAAAATTGGCAAATTCATAAATAGGCAAATGGTGAGAGTAACTCCTATACCGAATAGTCCTGACAAAAATACTGCTGGTAGCATTTCGCCTGATTTGCCCCACCGCAAAGCTACTGTGAAGACGGCAAAGCCGAAAGCTGATCCTAGTGCAGAAATACTTCCGCTAAGTACGCTGGCACCTGATTTGTCAGCAACCATGATGGAAATTCCAACAACGGCAATTATGATGGATATCCAGGTAGCCATCCGCACATTCTCTCTCAAACAAATCCACCCAAGTACCGCGGCCATGAAAGGGGCGGTGGCAAAAAGAAGCATCGCGTTTGCTACGGAAGTAGTTTGAATTGCATAAACTCCGCCGGAGTAAGCAGCCACCAGTGACAGTCCTGCAATAACTGCTGGAAAACCAATGCGCTGGATTTGAACAAAAGGACTTTCACCCGAGCGAAACGTAATCACAAAATAGAGAAAAAATGAAAGACTGACAGATCGGTATAAAAGTATTTGCCAGACAAGGGCGTCTTCAATCAGTCTTACCCCCAGACCAACCGTTGACCATAAGACGCCAGCAGATAGGACAAAAAAAACATCAGTTCTGGGTTTCATTCAACGTCCGCCATAATCTGAACAAGATAAGAAATCGTCTCAAACCAATATGCAAATCATAAATGATAACGCGCGTTATTTTTGTTTATGGGCTTTGCCAAAGGGGTCCTTATCATCCTGTCTATTTTGTTGTAATAACGATGACGGCTATGAGCGATATTATTTCAACCATTACTGCCGTCTTGCTGCTGGTATTTTTGGGCCAGATGCTATGGCGTCGCCAGTTTGTTCCAGTCCTTTTTTGGGATGGGCTTTCAAAGATTTGCTATTGGATACTGTTTCCATGCTTACTCTTTGATTTAGTCTCCACACTTCAGTTGGATGCTCCTTTCCTCGTTCCATTTGGTTTGACAATACTCGTAGGCTCCGCTGTAGCGGTCATCTTTGGACTTTTGTCGGGTTGGTTTCTGAACGCAAGTGGGCCGACCACTTCATCGCTCGTCCAAGGAGGTCTGAGATACAATGCCTTCCTGATGTTGGCTTTTGTTCAGGGTGCCTTTGGTTTGGCGGCGTTGGAAATTGGTGTGCTGAGTGTTGCGATCCTTGTTCCAACCACCAACATCGTTTCTGTTTTGGTCATTTTTCTCCTGCGTGACGATGATAATAAAGTTGATCTAGTTCGTGCAATTTTCACAGAGCTCGCCAGAAACCCACTTATTGGCGCGCTCATCCTTGGTGGATTGGTCAACATTTCGGGTGTTTTGGTGCCAAGTTTTATGAAGGAAGCAACCGTGCTACTTGGTAAAGCGTCTTTGCCTATGCTGTTGTTGTGCGTTGGCGCGTCGATTAGGGTTGCCGGATTGAAGGCGCATAAGATGGCGTTGCTTCTGGCAGTATTATCCAAACTATTGATTCTGCCTTTGGTGATGATGATCACAGGAATATTTTTTGGCCTGGAAAAAGAGGTGCTGCTTGTATTAGTTGTTTTAGCGGCAGCACCCACAGCCACATCGTCCTATATGTTGGCGCATCAGCTTGGAGGGGATGCTCCAATCATGGCGGAGATCATAACTGTGCAAACGCTTGTTTCGGCTTTCGCCATACCTGGCTGGGTTTTAGTGATGTCTACCTTGTTATAAAATCCCAAAGGAGGGTAGAAACTGTCTCAGCCTTGTTAAGTGTAATGGTGGAGATATTGGTTTTTTAGGCTGTGTTTTACTAGGATTTTGCCCCCCCATAATGCCCCTCAAGACCCCTAAATAAGCATGCGAAGGCGCTATTTAGACGTGCTTGCCAGGTTGCACTGAGGTGTGCAACCTCGCTGGTTGCGCGCAACCAGATGCAACCAATATCAATAGAGGCTCTCTTTGACACTCAGCAACGCTTTTCAGGTTGCACTATTAACTTCGATCAATTTTACCAATCAAGCATTTCGCATATCAATTTTTCCGAGTTAGATTGCGCATCGTTTAAAGCACAACTGTGAACCCTTCAAATTCTGGATGTCCAAGGTACACATCGCTGTGTTCACCTGCTCCCTTATGGGCCTGTCTAAAGGCATCTGATTTAGTCCAATTTAAAAAATCATTTTCCGATTGCCAGACGCTATGGGATGCATACAGGGTAAAGGTTCCATCTTCATCCATTCTTCCTCTGACCAAATTGAATTTTTGAAAACCAGGCACGCCCTCCAAGTGAGAGTCCCGCTGTCTCCAAATTTCCTCAAAGTCAGTCTCTCGGCCGGGGCAAATCTTAAACCGATTCATAGCTATAAACATCATTTTTCCCTTCAATTTATGGCAAGTAAAATATAGGCCTGCGTCCATCAACCTTTTGACGTTAGGCTAATTGTTTTACACGAGCAGTTTACGACGTTTATTGACAGACACACTAATGCGCAACTCGGCAACGTAAGAGCTAGTCGTCTGTTTGATACGAGTAATAATTTTTTGGGCGGAAGCGAACAGCTAAAATCGCAAGTGAAAGTATAAAGATCGCTCCAGACTCATAAAGCAATAAGATCATATCCATATCTTTGCCCTGAAGGATAATGAGTCGAGTAATAGCGGTAATTGCAATAAAAATTGGCAACGTAATTGGAATACGCTTGCTTACAAAAAATATGCCGATCATCCCCAAAACTTCTGTGTAAATGAAAAGCAAAAGCAAGTCGGCAAGTTCTACGCTCCGATTTTCAACAATTGTTAGTATTTCTTGGCCAGTCGCGACTATTGCTAATAGCGCTATTGAAGCGAGGAGCAATTTCTCTGCAAAATTTATAAGTGCTGCGATTTTAGCTTCCATTTACCAGCCCATTTACGATCTGAAATCCTACATTGTGTCTGATTGGTCTATCGGCGCTGTTTGTCATCATATTTTGATGCGGTGTTTTCGAGTGTACCAAAATTATAGCGACACCAGCTGACAAAAGTAAGAGGGCGAACGCGCTCAATCAAAAGAAGTGC
>CAJWEI010000141.1 GCA_913031285.1 uncultured Alphaproteobacteria bacterium
ATCAGCCTATCGTGTAACGAAACCCCATTTCTCTTAGCTCGAGCAGAGAGAACTTCTATCTTCATTTTGGCCATGTCCACGCCGGTTGGGCATTCCCTCTTGCAGCCCTTGCATGAAACACATAGCTTCATCGTGTCAGACATCTGGTCAGAGGTAAAAGCGTCCGGACCCAGCTGGCCAGAGATTGCAAGTCTTAGCGTATTAGCGCGGCCTCGTGTCAGGTCTTTCTCTTTGCGCGTAGCTCTAAAGGAGGGGCACATGACCCCGCCTTTCAACTTTCGACAGGCACCATTGTTGTTGCACATCTCGATAGCGCCTTGGAAACCATCGCCGCCTCCTGTCCATTCGGACCAATCAAATTCGGTCGTCATTTTAGCAACGCCATAATTCGGCGAGTAGCGAAACAGGCTGCGATCATCCATCTTTGGCGCGTCTACAATCTTGCCTGGATTGAACAGGCCTGCTGGATCAAAGCGCTGTTTTACCTCTTCAAACGCTGCGACCATGCGCGATCCAAACATCTTTTTATGAAATTCTGAACGGACCAATCCATCCCCATGCTCTCCTGAATGAGACCCTTTATATTTTGCTACCAAGTCAAAACATTCTTCAGCTATTGAACGCATGGTGACAACATCTTTATCGAGCCTTAGATTTAGTACAGGGCGAACATGCAGACATCCAACGGACGCATGCGCATACCAAGTGCCTTTAGTCCCATACTTTGTGAAAATCTCCGTTAGCCCGGTCGTGTAATCGGCCAGATCAGCAAGTTCGACTGCACAATCCTCAACAAAAGAGATAGGTTTTGCATCATCTTTCATCGACATCATGATGTTAAGTCCAGATTTTCGGAGTTCTGCAATGGCAGTTTGAAGTTTATTATCTGTGACGGATGTCACACCACCCCACTTTTTGCCTGACCCTGACCAAGAAAATCCCAATTCACCCATTAATTCGCTAAGTTGATTTAATTTAGGAGTATTTTGAGATGGGTCATCTTCGGCAAATTCGACTAATAGCAAAGCCTCCGGATCACCAGTGACAAAGTCTTCAATTGTTTGGCGAAACAACGGAATATCCCGAGCTAAGGCTATCATCGTAGAGTCGACCAATTCAACGCCTTGTGGATTGAGTTTTACAAGATGTTGTGCTGCGTCCATGGCATGATAAAATGTTGGAAAATGACAGACGCCCATAACTTTTTGGGTAATTAAGGGCCATAATTTCAGTTCTATTGCAGTTGAATACGCAAGTGTGCCTTCGGAGCCAACTAGCAGATGGGCGAAATTGTTGGGCATATTTTTGGGCACCAAGGCGTCAATGTTATAACCGCCGACACGGCGCATAAGCTTTGGAAAACGAGCGTCTATTTCACACGCTTCACGCTTACCTAATTCAAGTAAATCGCTTGAAATATTTGCATATTGGTCAGTGGTACAAATTTCTTTGGTTCCAAAATGGTGTTTGCTGCCATTGGCTAGAAATGCCTCGATCGAAAGAACGTTATCGCGCATTTTTCCATAGCGCAGTGATTTTCCACCACAGGAGTTATTTCCCGCCATGCCTCCAATTGTCGCTCTGGATGCTGTTGAGACGTCCACTGGAAACCAAAGCCCGTGTGGTTTCAAAGTCCGATTTAATTCGTCGAGAATGATGCCTGGCCGGACGACGCATCTTTGGTTTTTGACATCCAGTTCTAAAATTTCGTTAAAGTATTGTGTGTTATCCAGCACCAACGCTTTGTTAACGGTTTGGCCACATTGCGAGCTGCCGCCTCCTCGTGCAAGAATTGGGATCTTTTGTTCGTTTGCAATGTCGATTGCGGCTTGTATGTCATCCTCTGATTTCGGTGATAATATTCCCAGCGGCATCATCTGATAAAACGACGCATCAGTAGCGTAACGAGCTCTTGAAAAATTATCAAAAAGGATATCACCTTGTACGCGTGACGCAAGGATATTGGACAATTCTGACATTTAAGCGTTTCAACCTGTTATTTTACGCACAATGCAGTAAAGGAAACGGTTAATTCCATTTGCATTGACTTACTTTTGAAACCCAACCTAAGCTACGCCGAAGAAAATGCAACATTGCGTTCAGCAAAGCTTGGCAATATGTCGCAATAAAAATCGTTCGAAGGAATAACACATGAGAAATTCCGGCCATCATTTTCTGCAAATACCGGGGCCCAGTGCGGTTCCTGAGAGAATTTTGGGCGCAATTTCAAAACAGACGATAGACCACCGTGGGCCAGAGTTTGCAAAAGTTGGGCAGCGGGCCTTAAGTGGTTTGAAGACAATCTTTAAGACGAAGGAGCATGTATTCATCTATCCGGCATCTGGAACCGGGGCATGGGAGGCCGCCCTCGTGAATGTTCTCTCACCTGGTGATCGCGTGTTAATGTATGAGACAGGACATTTTTCTACTCTCTGGAAAAAAATTGCAGATAAACTTGGGCTGAAAGCCGAGTTTCTCCAAGGTGATTGGCGGGGAGGAGCTGATCCTGATCAGATTGAGACATTTTTATCTGAAGATAAAACTCATGAAATAAAAGCTGTTTGCGTCGTTCATAACGAGACTTCGACAGGATCGGTGTCGCCTATAGCGGCTGTTCGCAAAGCAATTGACCGAGCAAATCATCCAGCTCTTTTTATGGTTGATACGATTTCTGGCCTTGCGTCGCTTGAATACGAGCATGACGAATGGGGGGTAGATGTTACAGTTTCGGGATCGCAGAAAGGACTTATGCTACCGCCAGGTTTGTCGTTCAATGCGGTAAGTAAAAAGGCAATGGCCGCGAATAAAATTGCTAGACTTCAGCGATCCTATTGGGATTGGGCGGATATGATTGGCCCGAATGAAAAGGGGTATTTCCCCTACACGCCAAATACTAATCTGCTTTATGGGTTAAATGAAGCGATAGATATGTTGCACGAAGAAGGTCTGCAAAATGTTTTTGCGCGACATGCTCGTCACGGTACTGCCACGAGAGCCGCAGTTAGATTTTGGGGACTTGAAGTGTTGTGTTCAAAGCAGGGACAGGAAAGTGGTGTTTTGACTGCGGTTTTAATGCCCGAGGACTGTAGTGCGGATGCTTTCAGAGCGTTAACTCTTGAGAGGTTTAATATTTCTCTCGGTAACGGTCTGTCTAAAATCGCAGATAAAGTATTTAGGATCGGGCACTTAGGAGATTTTAACGATCTTATGCTGGTTGCGACATTGGCAGGTGTTGAGATGGGTCTTAAAAAAAGCAATGTGCCGCACAGCTCTGGTGGTGTCGGTATAGCAATGGACCGTCTTAATAAATAAATCTCCCTACTAAAATAAACTTGTGTATTAAAGAGTACGTTTATGTTTATTAAAATCTCCATTTTGAAAAAGTGTTTTGAACAAAGAAAAGCGGCGTATCGATGCTGCTGAACCAACGTAGATTTATCAACCAATTTTAAATTTGGATTTATGAATAGATTTCAACTTGATGCGTGTTATGTAGAAACGGTATACCAAAACACAATCGGTCCATACATCAAAATAAAGGGGTTTTTAAAAATTGACTAAAATTATCTCTATCAAAACACGTGTTTGGAACTGGAAGGGGCCAACTGTGCCTCCACAAGGGAACTTCTGTACGAACGCATCCGATGCTTTGTGGGATAGAGGGGACGCTATGCATTCTTTCCGGTTCCATCAATGGTTAACCTGTGAAATTACGACAGATGATGGAACCGTAGGTATTGGCAATGCAGCGCTGGCGCCGTCGCTGGTTAAAAAAGCTATAGATGACTATTACTCCCCCTTAGTTATCGGCGAAGATCCATTTGATTATGCATATATTTGGGAAAAAATGTACCGCCGTACGCATGCTTGGGGTAGAAAAGGCATCGGAATGGTGGCAATCTCTGCAATCGATATCGCCATCTGGGATCTGATGGGTAAACTTAGCAACAAGCCAGTCTTCAAATTACTTGGTGGTCGAACCAAAGAAAAAATACCAGTCTACTATTCGAAACTCTACGCCGGCACAATTGACGCTATGCAGGCTGAGGCGACGGAAGCTATGAACAATGGCTATACCGCTTTTAAAACCCGTTTTGGTTATGGGCCCAAAGACGGAATGTCCGGCATGCGTGAAAATCTGAAAAGGGTTGCTGCCGTTCGGGAAGTCATCGGGTACGACCGTGACCTTATGGTCGAGGCATATATGGGCTGGAACTTGGATTATACTCGACGTATGATCCCAAAATTGGTTCAATATGAGCCGCGCTGGTTAGAAGAACCCGTCATTGCAGACGATGTGCGCGGCTATGTGGAATTGAATAAAGGGCCTATACCAATCTCAGGTGGAGAACATGAATTTTCATTGCTTGGTTGTGCTAATCTGCTGCAGGAAAAAGCAGTCAGTGTTTTGCAATATGATACCAACCGTGTCGGAGGCATCACAGCGGCCGCAAAAATAAATGCAGTTGCTGAGGCGCATCAGATCCCAGTCATTCCTCATGCCGGTCAAATGCATAATTACCATCTGACGATGTCAAATTTCAACTGTCCTATAAGTGAATATTTCCCAGTCTTTGATGTCGAAGTTGGAAACGAGTTGTTTTATTATATATTCGAAGGTGATCCGGATGCCAAAGACGGCTTCCTTGATCTTGATGATAATCTTCCCGGTTTGGGTATTAGTATATCGGATAGACATCTTGAGCATTTCGATATTGATGAATAAGGGATTGTCATACTCATTGCGGCGTTTGAAGGATTTGGGATCAGATGTGCGAAATGCACTTGGAAAATGACAAATACAGCTCATCCTGAGGATAGATATCAAAACCTCTCTCTTGGATTAACAATCGCGCTTGCTGAGATTGCTCTAATGATTGGTATTTCTGTGCTGGTAAAACTGATTTCTTCAGATCTTAGCACTGTGACTGTATTAATGTTCCGCTATATTTTCTGTCTGCCACTTTTGATATTTACCGCAGTTTTACAGCGGGGACGCCAGGCGTTTGTAGTGACACGTTTTAAGACGTTGATTATTCGCACGGTGGCTGGCCTCGGTAGTTTGAGCTGTTTTTATGCTGCTCTTGACATTATGTCGCTAGCCAAAGTGACCGCCTTGCTTCAAATGATTACGCCATTCATTACGTTTTTGGCTCCGATTATGTTGCGTGAATATGTTGGTAAGCACCGTTGGTTTGCAGTTTTATTTGGCTTTTGCGGCGCTATTATTTTGTTGAACCCAGGCTCGTCTGAATGGTCTTTTGCAGGCGTGATTTTTGGCTTAGGCGCACCATTCTTCGGTGCTTTTATGATGATTATGCTGCGCAAGCTTGGACAAAGTGAAAGTCCAGCAAGTACTGCGATCTGGTATAATACGACAGGCGCTATTTTATTTGCGGCGTTGTTTTGGTGGCAAGGCGATATTGTTCCAAATACGAGATTTGATCTCATGGTTCTTGTGATGGTCGGAGTGTTATCGAGTTTTCAGCAGTATTTTATTGCCTTCAGTCATAGATTGGCTCCTGCCAGCTTTTTAGCACCATTTCGGTATCTGTCCGTACCTGTTGGTATATTAGCGGGTGTTATATTTTTTGATGAGAGTATCACCAGTTTTATCGTTTTGGGAAGCGCAGTCATCATTCTCTCCTCAGGCTTTATCTTATGGCGAGAGAAAAAAATACCAGCTTAGTCAAAGTAATTTGCGCCAGGTAAGTTCATCCACTAAATACGTTTGCATATGTTTTGCGAAGATCTGTTTTCTGGACTTTGCCCATCGAATTCCTTGGAAGAGATGATACAAAGAATATGGCCTTTGGCTGTTTGAATTTTGC
>CAJWEI010000142.1 GCA_913031285.1 uncultured Alphaproteobacteria bacterium
CTCCTGCAGTTGTGCAGCTGGATTTAAACTGCCGTCATTAGACAGGAGTTTTTCAGTGCTCCAAATTCGTTGGTGCAAATCATACTTACTAATTCTGTAAAGGTTTATGAGTTCATGGCGACTTGGTCCCATTTCTGGATTCTTCATAACAGGATTAAATATCCTGCCTTTCATCTCATAATTTGGAAACCTTTTATCTAACAGATCAAAACCTTTATTCTCTTTGCTTTGATCCACACTATCTTAAGTGAATGCAATTTGACATTTGAAATGTGGACGATTGATGGTCTGATTGAGCGGATTTAAGATATACTTTAAGATTTTATTTTCATTTTGAAGGACTATTTAAAGCGGGACGAATAGCATATTTCGGCAACAATTCCAACGGTTTTGTCGGCTTGAACCGAATTTAAATTTGAATAAACATTGACAAATAATTTTTCTAAATACAAAATTTGGTTTGGGAGAATTTCTTCCAAAATAATAATATACTCAATTTCAGTAAGGCACATGGGAGGCTTTGAAAATGAAAAAAATACTTGCAACTATGGCTGTTAGCTTAATGACATTAGGTAGCTACGCTTACGCCGGAACTACTGTTTGTCTGATCACAAAAACAGACTCAAACCCATTTTTTGTTAAGATGAAAGAGGGAGCACAGGCCAAAGCAGAAGAGCTAGGCATGACGCTTAAAGCTTTTGCGGGTAAAATCGAAGGCGATAACGAAACTCAAGTGGCAGCGATAGAAACCTGTATACTTGATGGTGCCAAGGGTATTTTGATTACTCCTTCTGATACTAAGGGAGTGGTTTCAGCGGTGAAACAGGCTCGCGACGCCGGTTTGGTGGTTATTGCTTTGGATACACCTCTTGAACCAATTGATGCCGCAGATGCTACATTTGCAACAGATAATTTCGTTGCAGGAGAGTTGATTGGAGCGTGGGCTCGTGCGACCATGGGTGATGGTGCCCCAACTGCTAAAATTGGTATGTTGGACATCAGGGTAGAACAGCCAACTGTAGGGGTTCTGCGGGACCAAGGTTTCTTACAAGGGTTTGGTATCGATTTGGGTGACCCAAACAAGTGGGGCGATGAAACAGATCCACGAATTGTAGGAAACGACGTGACCTTTGGAAACGAAGAAGGCGGTCGTAAAGCGATGGAAAATCTGCTTGCAAAAGATCCAATGATAAATGTGATCTATACTATAAATGAACCCGCTGCTGCTGGTGCATATGAAGCTTTAAAAGCAGTTGGCCGCGAAAATGATGTGCTAATTACCTCTGTAGATGGTGGATGCCCTGGTGTAGCTAACGTACGGGATGGGATTATCGGAGCTACTTCACAGCAATATCCACTACTAATGGCATCATTGGGGGTAGAGGCCATTAAAAAATGGGCTGAAGAGGGCATCAAACCAGCCCTGACACCGGGTAAAGACTTTTTTGACACCGGCGTGGCGCTTGTGACTGATAAACCGGTACCTGGCGTGCCGTCCATATCTGTTGCTGAAGGCATGAAACTCTGCTGGGGTTAAAATAAAAAGGAAAGGGAGGGTTTATCTCTCCCTTTCACAACATTTTTCTGTTCTTAGGCCAAAACAGAACACTGTTTGGATAACGGGAATATTTTGGAGTAGTTGATGTCAAACCCGACACAAGAAAAAGCCACATTAGAGTCATCCTTGTCATCAGCACCGACCGAAGTCGCCGAGTTTGCTGAGCACGATGGAGGAGTAATTCGTAAGGCCCAGCATGTGCTCCATCAAAATCCAGCACTAGTTCCACTTATAGTTCTTATATTCTCAATAATTATATTTGGCGCCATACTTGGATCAAAGTTTTTCAGCCCCTTCGCCTTAACTTTAATTTTGCAACAGGTGCAAATTGTGGCGATACTTGGCGCAGCACAGAGCCTAGTGATTCTTACCGCCGGCATTGATCTATCGGTTGGTGCTATTATGGTTTTGAGTTCGGTTGTGATGGGACAATTTACTTTCCGTTACGGAATTCCTGTCGAACTTGGAATTATTTGTGGCCTCATTTGTGGCACAGGTTGCGGCTTTATAAATGGCTGGCTAGTTGCAGTTATGCGGTTGCCGCCTTTTATTGTCACTTTGGGAATGTGGCAAATTATACTAGCAACTACTTTTATTTACTCCGCAAATGAGTCTATTCGGGCACAGGACATTGAAGAACAAGCTGTCTTACTTCACTTTTTTGGCACAAAAATACCGTTTGGAGGAGTTAATTTTACCTATGGCGCTCTATTTGCCGTGATACTGGCATTTGGTTTGGCGTACACTCTTAGAACCACAGCGTGGGGGCGCCACGTTTTTGCAGTTGGGGATGATCCCGAAGCAGCTGAGCTGTCTGGTGTGAATGTAAAGAAAACCTTAATTTCTGTCTATATGCTTGCAGGATTGATTTGCGCATTTGCAGGTTGGGCCGTTATTGGCAGGATTGGTGCGGTTTCACCAAATGTTGGTCAACTTGGAAATATAGAATCAATCACAGCGGTGGTGATAGGTGGTATCTCCCTCTTTGGTGGCCGAGGATCTATTGCAGGTATGCTTTTTGGCGCTCTCATTGTCGGTGTTTTTTCTTTGGCATTGAGGCTACTTGGAGCTGACGCGCAATGGACTTATCTGTTGATTGGATTACTGATCATTTTCGCTGTTGCGATAGATCAGTGGATTAGAAAGGTATCTGTCTGATGCAACCTGTCCTCCAAGCCAAAAATCTAGTCAAGCATTTCGGTCGCGTTACCGCCCTCGATGGAGCAGACTTTGATTTATTGCCTGGCGAAATTCTGGCAGTAATAGGTGATAATGGCGCTGGGAAGTCGGTGATGATTAAATCGCTGACAGGAGCAATCCAGTTGGAGAGTGGTGAAATTAGACTGCAGGGAAAGCCAATTTCCTTTAGTTCCCCAATAGCTGCTCGCTTAAAGGGTATCGAAACAGTGTATCAAACGCTGGCTCTTTCCCCGGCGTTATCAATAGCAGATAACATTTTTATGGGAAGAGAACTACGATATCCAGGTATTCGTGGTAAAATTTTTAGGCAGCTTGACAAACCCGCTATGGAGAAATTTGCGCGTGAAAAACTAAGTGAACTAGGTCTATTAACAATCCAGAACATAAGACAAGCTGTTGAAACTTTATCTGGGGGTCAACGCCAAGGTGTTGCGGTAGCAAGGGCTGCAGCGTTTGGGTCGAAAGTTATCATACTTGATGAGCCAACAGCTGCTTTGGGAGTAAAAGAGGGGCGCAGAGTTCTTGATTTGTTGCAAGATGTTAAAGCGCGTGGCATTTCAATAGTCTTAATTAGCCATAATATGCCCCATGTATTTGAAATTTGTGACCGAATTCATATTCATCGCTTGGGAAAAAGATTAACTGTGATTAGCCCAAAAGACTACTCTATGGCGGATGCCGTTGCTTTCATGACAGGCGCTGCCCTACCTCCGGAACTTGAAAGTGGGCCTTCTTCCTGACTAATTGATTCAATCAATTGAACCTAAGATATATTCACCAAATTAATAAATTTGATATCGGACGAATAAATAAGGTGGAGCTAAAATGTCTTCTAGACAACGTAAATTGGAAAAAAATCTTTCACGTATAGTATCTGCAAACTGTATACCTCTGGATCTTATAATAGCGGATGCTAAGGATAGAGATATGGGGGGCGGTGCGAATGCGGTCGGCCTTGAGAAATAATTAATATGTTCGCAATTATGCATGGAAACATGGAATGTATATTGGAATTGACCTAGGCACTTCATCCATTAAGATTGTACTCGTCGATCGTCATGACAAAGTGCTTGAATTTTCGTCTCGGTCAATCGTCACTGAGCGTCCTTCAATAGGGCGCTCTGAGCAGGATCCTAACAGGTGGTTTGAAGCATTGCTGGATGGTTTTGACGAACTGTCATCAAAAGCTGAAAAAGATATGAAACGAGTTAAGGGTATCGGCCTATCAGGCCATATGCATTCTGCTATTTTGATGGACACGACTGATAAACCGATTGGTAACGCCATCTTGCATAATGATGGTAGAGCAGAAAAAGAAGCGTATGAACTTAACGAGAAATTCCCTCATTTAGCCGAAAACGCTGGTGTCATAGCGATGCCTGGTTTTACAGGCCCTAAATTATTATGGTTGTCTCGCAATGAGCCAGAAAAATTTAAGCAGGCCAAATATATATTTTTTGCTAAAGATTTTTTACGCCTTAAGTTGACTGGTACAATTGCAACAGATGTTACAGATGCAGCAGGATCATGGCTTTTTAATCAGAAAAAAAGGAATTGGTCTGCGGAATGCATCAGTGCGTGTAATTCAGATCATTTGGTATTGCCAGCTGTTTTTGAATCTCCAAATTCCTGCGGAATACTTAAAACTGAATTTTCAGTCCGTTGGAAATTACCAAAAGGTCTTTTAGTGGCGGCCGGTGCCGGTGATGTGGCTTGTGGTGCTGTTGCCGTTGGCGCAGTCAATGAAAATGCAGGTTTTATCTCTATGGGAACGTCGTCCCAAGTTGTTTTAGGATCGAAAAAATTTGAACCTAAAGTAAGAAATTTGGTCCACAGCTTTTGCCATGCCTTGCCCTCAACTTGGTTTAATATGGCCGCTCTTTTGAACGGAACAAGTATAATGGATACAGTTTTAACTTGGACATCGGAAAAAAATATAGACAGTTTGATTTCTTCTGCAGAGAAAAAATATCAAGGCCCAGGACATTTGCTAGCTTTGCCTTATTTTTCTGGAGAACGAACTCCGCACAATGATAGTAAGATTCGAGGGGCAATTGTTGGATTAAATCATTCTACAGCTACTGAGGACATTACATTGGCTTTTCTGGAGAGTATTGCATTTTCTCTTGCGGATGGATTAGGCACCTTATTGGAACATAATGCCGAACTCCAAAACCTAATTTTAATTGGGGGAGGATCAAAGTCTGACTTTTTGGCCCAATTAATTGCAAATGTTCTTAACATCACAATCGATACCTGTCATTCATCAGTGCACGCGCCTTCAATAGGTGCGGCTCGGCTGGCTAGGCTGGCCGCAACAAATGAAACTAAGAGAGATGTTATTGTTACTTTACCTGTAAGTAAAAGTTTTAGGGCGGACAAATCCATACACGCCAAGTATGAAGAGAAACTGGAAAATTTCCGATTACTCTACGCTCATTTAAGAGGTTAAGCTAATTTAGATAGATTGCCAGATTAATTTCTATAAGGTGATATGCGGTTCCTAAGTTTTAAACTTCAATTGTTATATTTCAGCTTCATTTCTGAGTTTATATGTGTAAGCTTCAAGTTATAACTGAACCAGAACATCTTATTTGTCGTGAAGTTAGAGTTGATACGCAATCGAATTAACGAAGCGGCCTTTATAGGTCATTCCAATTCTATTAGGCGAAACATTGTTCTCATGGTAGCTCGTAATGGCCAGGGATATTTGCAACAAGGGCTTGGCGCAGCAGATCTTTTTACTTACCTTTATTTTGCTGAGGCCTTGATAGATCCACTCAATCCAAACTGGGCTGACCGCGATCGTATTTTCTTATCAACAGCACATAATTCGGCGGTTTTTCACGCTACTCATGCTGAACGAGGGTTTCTTGAGCCTTCGCGACTTGAGACATACATGAAAGATGGG
>CAJWEI010000143.1 GCA_913031285.1 uncultured Alphaproteobacteria bacterium
TTCCGGAGACGTTTATTATTAATGGAGATGGGACTGTGTTGTTCCGTTTTAACGGGCCTTTGATAGCTGAGAATTATACGTCACGTTTTTTGCCAGAACTTGAAAATGCTCTGGCAAAAAATTAATTATATGTTGGCCAGCGGGAAGCGGCCAGGCTTTGTAACCTCAAAAAACAGTTTTGTTTACTTTTCAGACGCTCTAAACAATTCGCGGCCAATACTATCGTAACTGACAAAACCAGCCATTTTTGCATCTTTAGATGAGTAAATATTGCGTAAATCTGCCATTTTAGGGGTCTGCATTCTATCTGCGATACGCTTCAAGTCGAGCCCGCGGAATTCATTCCACTCGGTCAGCAGCACGACTAGATTAGCGTTTTGAACGGCCTTATAGGGATCTTTTACCCAGTCCACACCCGGTAGTAATTCTTCGCCTTCTCTTTGACCGTGTGGGTCACAGACACGAACTTTTGCACCACCACCAATAAGTGCCGGCACAAGTGTAAGGCTTGGAGCATCCCGCATGTCGTCCGTATTCGGTTTAAAGGTTACTCCCAAAACCACAATTATTTTGCCATTAAACGATTGGTCACATAGATGAAGAATCTTGTCGATCATGCGCCGTTTCACTTCTTCATTTACTTTAATAACTGTCTCTGTGATTTGCATAGGAACGGCATGTTCTTGACCAATGCGTGCAAGAGCTTTGGTATCCTTCGGGAAACAACTGCCACCATATCCAGGGCCTGCATGCAGAAATTTATTGCCAATGCGATCATCCATTCCGACGCCTTTTGATACCTGTTTAATGTCTGCACCTACTTTTTCACATAAGGTTGCAATCTCATTAATAAACGTTATTTTTGTCGCCAAGAAAGAATTCGCAGCATATTTTATCATCTCGGCGCTTTCCAAATCTGTGATTAGTAATGGGAAATCTCTCAGGTACAGTGGGCGATAAATATCGGATAAGACCTGTCCTGCACGTTCAGAGTCGACCCCGATGACAACGCGATCTGGTCTCATAAAATCGTTAATAGCAGCGCCTTCGCGCAGAAACTCTGGATTAGAGGCAACGTTAAATTCTAGCTGGGGATTGGTCTTTTTTAAAGCTTGTTTAACTTGTTGGTTTGTCCCGACAGGTACAGTGGATTTGATTACAATAACAATGTAACCTGTAGCTAGGTCGGCAATCTCTTGTGCGGCGTCCATCACATATGTTAAATCTGCATGTCCGTCTCCACGCCTTGTTGGCGTTCCAACGGCAATAAAAACCGCGTCAGCACCCATAACGGCAGCAGCTAGATTATCAGTGAAGTTAAGCCGTCCTGAGGCAACATTTTTAGCCATTAACGTATCTAGGCCAGGTTCAAATATAGGAACCTCACCATTGTTTAGTTTTGTTATCTTGCGATTGTCTTTATCAACGCAAGTTACATCGTGTCCAAAATCTGAAAAACAAATTCCAGAAACAAGTCCTACATAACCTGTTCCAACCATTGCAATTTTCATTTTCCGTCCTTACTTCCAGTGTAAATTATTGGCACTATTCTCTTAGACACAACCACGGGCCGTTCATAACAGAGAGAAGCATAGGTACAATAATTACTTTCAACAAAACGCAATAGTGGTGAACTGCTTCTATTATTTTTTCAAAGAATTAGGTTCGATCTGTAAAGTCGCGTCGATTTTTTTTTGGTAATTATCAAAGGTTATGAAACTTCAATAACAAAGGCTGGGAAGTATTGATTATTCACAGTAAAGTAAAATGGAACATGTCCTCTCTTCTAAATATGAAACTAGGTTTGGTATTAATACAAATAAAGCTATTTCGTCGCACTTTTGTGTGTCGGTTGATGTGCTTAGTTGAGTGGCATACGTACTGCTCGTATAATTAAATTTAGACATAAATTTGTGCCTCATAGAAACTAATTAATTGCGAGGATAGGATATGACCGAGCCAGAGCTTTCGAAGTTTGATCCGCGAGAGTCCAATGTTCCCAAAAAACTATCGGCGTTGCGTGGTTTGATTCCCTTTCTTCTTCCCTACAAGCTTTGGATGGTTACTGCGGTTTTTGCACTTATCTTTACGGCAGCACTCTCTCTCATTATGCCTTTGGCGGTACGTCGGGTGATTGACAATTTTGAATTTGCACGGGCTGGACAACTTGATTGGTACTTTGCGGTCGCACTGGGAATAGCTGCTCTATTAGCAATTGGCACGGCCTTGCGGTATCTCCTAGTCACGCGTCTGGGAGAGAGAGTAATAGCAGATATCCGCAAAGCGATTTTTGATCAAATGATATCAATGAGCCCTGCTTTCTACGAAACATTGATGACAGGAGAAGTCCTAAGCCGCATCACAACAGATACAACTTTGGTGCTTCAAGTCGTAGGCTCTTCCGTCTCAATTGCTCTGCGTAACATTCTTTTGTTTGTGGGGGGGATTTTGCTTATGCTGCTCACTTCCACTAAACTTACGTTATTAGTTTTGTTGATTGTCCCAATTGTGCTGATTCCAATTCTAACAATTGGCCGGAAAGTTCGAAGACTCAGTAAAGTAAATCAAAGCTGGATTGCGGAAAGCTCTGCAAAAGCCTCAGAGGCCCTAAATGCAGTTCAGACGGTACAGGCGTTTACTCATGAGCCTGTAACGAAAGTTGGATTTTTTGAGGTCACCGAGAAAAGCTATGTCACGGCGCGGCGGCGCATAGGCGCGAGGGCATTACTGACTGTACTAGTTATATTTTTTGTTTTCTCTGGCATTGTTGGTGTGCTTTGGGTCGGCGCACATGATGTACGTGCAGGTGAGTTAAGTACTGGTGTGCTTGTACAGTTCGTGATTTATGCAGTTCTTGTTGGTGGTTCCGTTGCCACATTATCCGAAGTTTGGGGCGAATTGCAGCTAGCAGCTGGAGCTACAGAACGTTTGGTTGAACTTTTACAGGCTCAGGATACTCTTGCCGATTCAAAGAACCCGAAAGCTCTGCCCGCTTTGGTTAAAGGTCATATAAAATTTGATCGCGTATCTTTCCGTTACCCTTCTCGACCGGGAAACCTAGCCTTGGACAGTGTAAGTTTCGAAGTTTTGCCAGGCCAGACGATAGCACTAGTAGGAGCATCAGGTGCAGGAAAAACAACTATTATACAGATGTTGCTGCGGTTTTATGACCCAGATGATGGAATTGTGAGCATTGAGGGCGTGGACTTGCGACAGATGCGTCGACAGATTTTTCGAAGTTCCATTGCTCTGGTTCCTCAAGATCCAGTGATATTTGCTGCCAGTGTAATGGATAATATTCGCTTTGGCCGACCGATGGCAACAGATGAAGATGTAGTTTTTGCAGCCAAAGCTGCTGCAGCGGATATATTTATTTGCGGTCTTCCCGACGGGTATGAAAGCTATGTTGGCGAGCGAGGCATTATGCTTTCAGGAGGGCAAAAACAGCGTATCGCTATTGCGCGGGCTATCTTACGAAATGCACCCATTCTTTTGTTAGATGAAGCAACTAGTGCCCTTGACTCAGAAAGCGAAAAAGCCGTACAGGAGGCCTTTGATGTGCTGTCCAAGGACAAGACAACGATAATTATTGCGCATCGTCTGGCTACAGTCAAAAAGGCAGATTCTATCCTCGTTTTAGATAAAGGAAAAATCATTGCTCAGGATACTCATGAGAATTTAATTGCCCAAAAGGGGCTCTATTCTCGTTTGGCGCGCCTACAGTTTACCGGTGAAACTCATAGCAACTGAGAGATAAGTTGACCTTATGGCGTACCTCGTGCATCGTATTGGTTAAGTTGTAATTAGATTAAAATTAGCTGGAATCTAAATGGGAGCCTATGCTTGTGACCGTAGCATCAATGAAAGATATTTTAACAATTGAAAATGAAATGACTTGGGAAGATAGAGATGTCCCTAAAACTCTTTATGGCTTGTTAAATGGCGCTGCCAAAAAATATGCCACTAATAAAGCAGTTAGCTTTCAGCTTTTTTCGGGCCCCGAAGATAAGGCAGAGACACTGACATGGAGTGAAGTGCATTCGAAAACAACTCAAGCGGCGAACATGTTTCGCTCTCTGGGAGTTGGCGAGCAGGACGTCGTCGCATATATTTTGCCAAACTGCAATGAAACTGTTTTAGCTCTTCTAGGTGGTGCAATCGCAGGTATCGTTAATCCAATAAACCCACTTTTAGCACCTGAACAAATGGCATCAATCCTGCGGGAAACAAATGCAAAAGTTGTGGTGACCCTCAAGTCATTTCCTAAGACAGAAGTCGCTCAAATGGCTGCAAAGGCAATAGAGCTGGCTCCAAACGTTAAAACAGTCCTCGAAGTGGATCTTAATCGTTATCTGACGCCACCAAAGAGCTGGATTGTTCCTCTTATAAGGCCAAAAAACAAGATTGCCCATAACGCAACGGTGATGAATTTTAATGATACTATGAAGGATCAGAGTACTTCATTAGACTTTGAAGACGTTCAAGAGGATCGTATTGCCGCCTTGTTTCATACAGGTGGAACAACGGGTATGCCGAAAATTGCTCAACACCGTTATTCAGGAATTATGTATAACGTGTGGGTGGTCAACACCCTAATGATGAGAGAGGAAGAAAACTTTATTTGTCCTCTGCCATTATTTCATGTCTTTGCCTGCCATGTAATTTTAATGCCCGCAATTGGAGCTGGAGCTCACGTTATTTTTCCAACGCCTGCTGGCTACCGTGGCGATGGTGTATTTGATAATTTCTGGAAATTGGTTGAGCGGTGGAAGGTCACATTTATAATCACTGTGCCGACCGCTATCTCAGCGTTGATGCAAAGGCCTGTCGATGCTGATGTAAGTACAATCAAAACTGCTTTTTCAGGTTCCGCGCCTATACCAAAAGAGCTTTTTAAAAGATTTGAAGCCGCTACTGGAGTAAACCTTCTTGAAGGCTATGGGTTAACTGAAGCGACTGTTTCCGTAGCTACTAATCCCTTAGATGGAGAGAAGAAAATAGGCTCTGTAGGCATACGTTTGCCTTACACGCAGCTAAAATTTATTAAAAATTCTGATGCAGGCTTCTCTGAATGTGAAAAAAATGAAATTGGTGAAATATGTGTTTCAAGCCCTGGAGTCTGGCCAGGGAATACCTATTCGGAAGCGAACAAGAATGAAAACCTCTATTATAAGGAGAAATTTCTTAGGACTGGAGATCTCGGTTTAATTGATGATGATGGGTATGTCTGGATCACAGGTCGCGCTAAAGATTTGATCATCAGGGGAGGCCATAATATCGATCCAGCACTTATTGAAGAGGCGCTACTTGGCAATGAAGCAGTCGCATTCGCCGGAGCTATAGGCCAACCGGACCTCAAAACTGGTGAAATGCCCTGCGTATATGTCGAGTTAGTCGATGGCGCTTCTGTAACAACTGCAGAGCTGCAAAAATACTGTGAGCAAAATGTTCCAGAACGAGCAGCGCATCCTAAATATGTGGAAATAATGGATGAACTTCCTAAGACGGCTGTTGGTAAGATTTTCAAGCCTGATCTTAGAAAACGAGCCATAATGCGTATATTTGATGAAGCTTTGGAAG
>CAJWEI010000144.1 GCA_913031285.1 uncultured Alphaproteobacteria bacterium
CGGCGTTCTGTTGCCATCTGAGCCGCGATTGCGGCGAGGTCGTTGAAGGCACGCGGGTGACGTGGCAAGGGGTTTTCACCACATATGTCATTCTGAAACAAATACAGCACGTCACCCCTCGGCCCAGACCCAAGTGACACCGTTATCAGCGATGTTTGCGGGCTGATAACAGCGAGAACATCAGCCGGAATGACTTCCGCTTTCACAGAAAATGCACCAGCATTTTCCAAATCGCGGAAATCTTGCATTAGTTCTAGGGCCTCACTCGCCGTCCGGCTAACAGCACGGAGACCACCTCACCACGTTGATTTGTTGACCAATAGAATATCTCTATACCCTTAACAGTCCACCAAACGTCTGTTAGCCTAAAGTCCTAACTTTATTTGGTGGTAATTGAGTGCTGATAGGCGAAATCAACCACTTCTTTTGTAAACTCCTCGGTTTTGTGATTGCATTCTTGATACTTATAATTGCGCCAATTTTACAATTAAATTCCCATTTAGGTAGAGCAGGCTCTTATGTCAGATTTAAACTCTAATCGAAAGATCGCAGTGATACTCGTTGCCGACGTAGTTGGTTATAGCAAACATATGGAGCATGATGAAAACTCCACCCTTCAGGCCTATTCCGAATGCGAAAAAATACTTAAACAATTTTTGAGCAAAAGGAACGGGTCAATTTTTAACACTGGAGGGGATTCGGTACTTATAGAATTTACTAGTGCAGTTAACGCCGCTGGGTTTGCGGTGGATTTTCAAACAAAGATGATGGAACGTAACAAGTCGGGCAATGTCCTTACTAAGTTAGAATTTCGGATCGGCATAAATATGGGTGATGTCGTTTCTAGAGAAGGCAACCTACTGGGTGATGGGGTGAATATTGCCGCCCGCCTTGAGGCCTTGGCGCAGCCAAATGGTGTTTGTATTTCAAAAAGTATTTATGACTTCGTAGCTCCAAAAACAAAACTCAACTTTAATGATCTTGGAGTTCAAAAGGTCAAACAGAACTCGTTCCATGCATATGACGTTTTGCTCGATGAGTCTCAGAGGCGTAAGATCAGGTCTGAAAAAAGTTGGGTCTCGAGAAAATCCGTATCAGCGTGCATATTGGCTTTAGTATTACTCACAGGAGCAGGAATTTATTCGGCTGGCATTCTCGATACAAAAATTGAGCCCTCTCTTAATCAAAAAGATTACACACAATCCGACATATTAAAGGTTTTGGTGAGACCAACCAGCTACCTATCCAGTAATGACAATCTGAGCTATTTAGCGCAGGGTTTCACAACTTATCTTGGAACAGCACTTGCTCAACACCCTGGTCTCAATGTGTCCCCTGACACAACTGCCAAGCACATCCAAACGGTGAATTTGACTGATGAACAAATTAAAGCAGAATACCAAACCGATTATATCGTCGATACAACCATACAGGTTTCTGGCGAAAAAATAAGACTGTCCGTAAAAATTTTAGACCTAAGCACCGAACAAACCGTTGCGTCAGAAGCATACGAATTTTTGGAAGCAGACGTTTTCGAACATCAAGATAAAATTGCCGATTTGGCACTACAAAAAATGAGCATGATGGATCATTCCTCTAGTTCCAACCGTCGAATATCAAATGACCCCATAATTTATAAGAAGCACATACTGGCTCAAGCAAATATGTTGTCGTGGACTCCAGAAGGTCACCAAAAGGCGATGGGATTGATAGAGGAGATACTGGAGTTGGAGCCCAAAAATATGGGCATCACGCAGATGCTAGCATGGCTACTACAACAAAAAGTTTATTTGGGCATGTCTGAGGACCCAAATAAGGACTTATCCAAAAGCTTGGAGATTGCTGAGGTTAACTTGAAGCAACGTGACACTGGGATTATTGATGCGATTGCTTTGGCCTCAAGTAATGAGGCTCTCCTGGGTTTGTTTGAGCAGTCATGTGCAAGGGTTCCTTTGATGAATCAGCTTCTTAATGAAAAACAATCAAAAGCCAGACCTCATGATTATGCAATGACTGCTTGGATTAATCAAAATTGTGAAAATTTTGAAGTGGCTCGACTGGCCTACAAAAATCTTTTCAAATTATCACCGCATTATCCCGCGTGGGTTAGGTATTATTATGCTTATGCATTGTTGGCACTTGAGAATCTTGATGAAGCAGAGCGCTACATTCAAGAAAATAAAGATTTGGATTATTCTTACTATGGCACGAATGAAATCCTCAAACTCTGCTTGGTATACATTGCCCACAAACAAGAAAATTTTGAATTAGCAGCGCAGTATTTCTCTGAGTTCGAGGCGATGCCAAACTCACTTAATCTAGGCTATATGGAAGGTGACTTTGCTGCAGCGCGCTCTAAAGTTTTTTTCACTCAATTTAGTGACGTTTTGAGAAAATATGGAATGTCTTGATCCAAACTTCCATCCTGCGGTCAAAAAGACGCTGCGGTTTTCCATAGTGCACCTGCACCCCATTATGATCCCTTGAAGCCCCTCAAATGCAATTTTGATAGTATCAGGTTTGTGGTTGCGCTGAGGCGTGCAACCTGGCGGAAGGCAAAATGTGTGTTGAAAAGAAAATTGAATTTGATGGGCCAAACGATTTATATTAGATGTGTCAGTAAACCTATGTTTTTAATAAGAAAATGGGTAATATTAATGGAAACTACTGTAATTACCTTTGATATCACATCTTAATTTGAAGATTGGGCTGATGCCTATGATAAGAGCCTGCCCATACAAAAAGAGTTCGGTCCGATGTCCACCCCACTTGCAATCTTGTCCTTTGCATTGCCCGTGCTTGAGTACGAACTTTTGTCCTGTTTTTCCACTTCGGACAAAATCTTCAACAACAAAAAAGGTTTCTTTAGGGCTGGCTGATAAATGATTAGTTATGGTCTCACTGACTGTGATGTCTTCTGCATAACTGTTTGCCGTCACCAAAAGCACTGAGACCACTGTTAGAGCAATAAAGACTGCATTCGGTGATTTGCCGGAGCCTTTCTTCATGATGCTTATCTCCTGAATATCAGCAACTGCACTAGTCTCCATAATCCTCTGAACGGAGATTGTCCTCACAATTGGATTTTGCAATAGCCGCTGGGCATAGAAACGGTGTTTTGGTACTCAGCACATGACAGGCCCTGTGGTTTCTGCGCAGGCATTTTTGCATCACACCAAGTCAAAACTTGACCTACCCAAATCGCAACTAATCATGAAACTTTAATAGCGTGGTCGCAAGCATCTCGTTAGATAACCTGGCGAAGAAGCGCATGTTTTGGATAGGACAAAACAGCCCTAAACAAAGCGTCGGTTTCAATTTATATCTAGATATAAAGGCACTTAGATTTGAGACAACTTGTTGGATTTACGGTGCTGCTAGTTTCATTAACATTAATTGGTTCGCCAACAGAGGCACAAGATTGGAAAAGTGGCTTAGGCTTAGGTTTTGAAAAAATGCAAAAAGTTTGGCAAGGCATTTCAAAATCACCAAAGATGACCCAGTGTAAATTAGCTTCTAGAAAAGTTTATAAGGGAAAACAAATTTGTGTTTACAAAGGGGCAAATAATACGTTTTTAGGCATCTACAACGATGCTGGGGGCTTTTGCTCAAACGCAATGTCATGCCGTTATGACCCAAATTCTGGCAAGACCATAGGATCGTTGATGACTGCATTTGTTAAGGCCCAAGACAAAATGGACTAGGCGCTGCAAAGCTGCGATATTTGATTGATATTTTAAGTGCAAGTTTAAATGAACAAAGGATTTAGGGATGCCTATTCAAGTAAGAGTATTAATTTTCACAACTGGCTGGATGGTGTTTAGAGCAGTTGGTGCTGGTCTATTCCTTTTTCTTGGCGCTATAGGAAGCGAACGTGCTGCGTCATCAGATTGGACCATTGCATTTCTTGGAGATTTTGTAATAGGCACGATGGCATTATTTTTAGCATATAATATTTGGAAAAAACCGTCCGCTTTACTTTGGGGAATTCTACTAGCTTGGAATGCAGTTGGAATGTTTGATTTATTTGGGGCCTTATCTCATTCTTTTAGTGCTCCTTTTTCACCTTTCCCAGAGTTTGGTATGAATGAAATTAGCATAAGGACAATTTTAAGTTTAAACACCGTGATACAACTCATTGCTCTTTTGCTAATGTTCCGGCCACAGGTAAAAACTTATTTCAAAGTTTAAAAGAGTATACAGATCAAGTTAAAGGTTCTGTATTAATCCCCTTTCCATTGCCAGAAGAGTTCTGTGCATTGCAATCGAAGCTATCCAATCATCTGTAAGTGTTCAGGATAAACCAACCCACTATGGAGACTGAGAATGGTTACTATGCTTGTTACGATCAATATTTCAAAAGGATGGGAAACTTGGTCTGAGATGGCTAAGGGCCTTGAGCCACAAATGAATGAGGTTGGGTCTAAAATCCTCTGGGCTGGCTGTAATGCAGACCAAAGTGCAGCCTATGTATTGGTGGAAATGAAAGATCCATCATTCATCAAGTCATTTGGCGAGAGAGAGGATATTGTGGCAATCAGAGAGGCTGCAGGTGCAGATGTTTCATCAACAACACCTATTGCCCAAATTAGCAATTACTTCATGGGTTAATCACCTCGAGATGTTGTTAAAATTAGGTGGGCCTGAGTTTGGCCCATCTTGAACCCATCCCCGTCACCTTCTCCAACAGACTTTCCTGACCACCCCCCAATGACACAAATGACAAGAATGACAGTGTTTTTATAAACCTCTGGCAATTGTCCTCATGGGCTTATTTGGCCTCTTTCAGATGTGTCGGCTCAAACGCCTTGAAGGTAATGATCATGGCAGTTGCGAGAAAACATGCGGAGGCTGCGGTTAGGAACGCTGGTGAATAAGAAAATAAGACGTCACGGCTTAGGCCAGCCCCATAAGCTGCCGCAGCTGATCCAAATTGGTGGGAAGCAAATACCCAGCCAAATACCACCGGTGCACTGACAGTGCCAAATAGCTTGCCAACTAACCTCACTGTTGGCGGCACCGTTGCGATGAAATCAAGCCCAAAGAAGACTGCCCAAATCGTCATCGCGAATGCACCAAAATCACTAAATGGCAGATAAAAAAGTGACAAGCCACGTAAGGAGTAATAGGCGCCTAATAACTTGTAATTATCGTATCGATCTGACAACCAACCGGAACCCATGGTTCCAAAGAAGTTAAACACAGCCATTAGAGCCAAGTAAGAAGAAGCAAGGACAATCCCAATATTATTGTCTCCACAAAATGGGATAAAATGTTGACCAATGATGCCGGTAGATGTGAGCCCGCAAATGAAAAATGTGCCAGCTAAAACCCAAAAGGCCGGTTGCTTCGACGCTTTAGCCAGATTTCGAAAACTTATCAGAACCGCACTATCAGCGCTTTTAGGCGGTGGTTCGTAAACAACTTCATCGCCATACGCAGGCAGGTTTAGGTCAGCCGGCCAATCCCTTCCAAAAAGCAAGTACAACAAACAAGTAAGGCCTATCCCTATCATTGCTGGCAATACAGCAAGCCGCCAATCATAGACTGT
>CAJWEI010000145.1 GCA_913031285.1 uncultured Alphaproteobacteria bacterium
ACTTGAAATTGCCTCGAGCCCTTCAAGTTCCATTGTATCTTTTACTGAGATACCTCGGCCCTGCAGCCATGCTTCAATTTGTCTGCCTACAACCGCGTCTCGATTGAAGCGGATGAATGGTTGTGATCTCAATAGTTCCTCTGGGGATAGTTGCTTAGTTAAAGGGGACACAAGAAGGACAAGAGCTTCAGTTGCAATTTTCGAAAATGAGAGGGAATGAGAAAGAACTTCCGGTCGAGAAATTACAGCTGCATGTATTTGTCCACGCTCTAGTTGTAACAAGAGTTGATTAGATAAGCCTGGAACAACGCGAATTTGGAGAGCAGGATGCTGGATCTTGAGTTGAGACAGCGCAAGTGGCAGCAAGCCGGTCAAAGTCGTCGGAACAGCACCAAGAATTAGATCACCGGAAATGTCATTATCTGACCTCACCCTATCTGCAAGACCGTCATAAGCTGCTATAATCATTGACGCCTCGCTAACCAATGACAATCCCACCTCTGTTAGTTTTGGAGTTCTCTGACTTCGTTCAAATATCTTCAATTTCAATGATGTCTCAAGATTACGCATTTGCTGGCTTACGGCTGCAGGCGTGAGGTGTTCAGCCTCAGCCGACAAGCGAAAGCTGCCATGCCTGTGAACGGAAATGAGAGTTCGGAGTGCGCGTATGCTCATTTAGGGGCTCTCTTGTGGACATGCCTGACTGTTAAACTTTATAAGTTAATTTTATTTTGCGCTATAAGAAAAATTTTTTCGTTTTTATAAAATATAATTTATCTTTAAGCTAGTAGGAGAAATAAAAAGTGAAAGAATGGAAACAGAATGGTCGCTTTAAAAACAAACGCATATGCATTGATCCAGGCAAAACCTTTTTCGCCTATTTTAGGTGCAGAAGTTTATGGTGTTGATCTGAGCAAAACTATCCCCGATGCTCAGTTCTCCGAAATTCTGGACGCATTTTTGAAATATCAAGTCTTGTTTTTTAAAAATCAAAAAGAGATCCCTCCAGAACAGCATGTTATTTTTGGTAAGCGCTTTGGACCTTTGCATACCCACCCTGCAGCACCAACCATGGTGGGTCATCCAGAAATTTTTGAAATCCATGTTACAAAAAATTCTAAGGTGGCAAACGGTGAGTTTTGGCACTCTGATGTATCGTGTGACGAAACGCCACCACTTGGAACAATGCTGCAAATCCATATTGTGCCGCCATACGGTGGTGACACAATGTTTAGCAATATGGAGGCAGCCTACGATGATTTATCCGATCCAATGAAAAAAATGCTTGGCGGGCTAAGGGCACTGCACAGCTCAGAACATATATATAAAGGTCGCTATAGCGATCGTGGCAAGAGAGATGAAGATATTGATTGTCCCGAAGCAGTGCATCCAATTGTACGAACTCACCCCGATACAGGTCGTAAATCGCTTTTTGTAAACCGCACATTCACAACTAAAATCCTTGGACTGTCTGACTGCGAAAGTGACGCAATCCTTGATATGCTTTTCGAACATGCAGAGCATGTTAATTATCAAATCCGCTTTCGTTGGAATTTGAATGATATGGCATTCTGGGACAACCGTTGTTGCATGCACCGCGCAATCTGGGACTATTGGCCCGAAGAACGCAAAGGCAGGCGGGTAACCATAAAAGGTGATAAACCTGTTTAAAAAATTTGCGCGTCCAATTTGATAAATGTCAGGTATTAGCTTTAGATATCGATTGCGGTAGTTATGTGTCATCATAACGTATCCAGTATTTAATATTTACGCTGCAATGACGTTTTTATTTATGTCAGGAGAAGCCGTCATGTTTGGGTTGATTCAGATTTAAGTCAAATACGCACAGCCGACATAAAACCTGCCCGCAAATTTATCTATCACTTTAAAAGTAAAATGACCTAGTGATATAGTTACAATACGCGCGGTAGTTTAATAACATTAAGGAGCCTTGGTATCAATAATTTTGACCCGAAGACCGCCTCTACAGCGCATCAAGACATAATCAAAAACACCCGCCGATGGCTTGATCAAATGGTGGTAGGTTTAAATTTGTGTCCGTTTTCTTCTGGCGTCATAGCCCAAAATCAAGTGCATTATGCCATTTGCGATGCGACGAGCGACGCGGATTTAAAAAAGTTCTATGTGAATGAATTAAAGCGCTTGCTTGAGGCTGACGAAAATGACATTGCCACGAGCCTCCTTATGTTTTCACAAGGCCTTGGGATATTTGATGATTACCTAGATTTACTCAATTGGTTCCAGCAATTATTAGAGCAGGCAGACCTCTTAGAGCATGTGCAATTGGCGTCTTTTCATCCTCGATATCAATTTGAGGGGGTACCTGCGGATGATCTTAGTCAATTTACCAATCGCGCACCTTATCCAACCATACATCTTCTGCGGCAAGCTCAGCTGAGTAGAGCTTTGGCCCATGTTGCAGAGCCTGAAAAAATTTACATAGAAAACATAAAAACATTAAATAAACTAGGCCGCGATCAGTTAGAAGCCCTTTGTCCTTGGGGTAAGTAGAAAATATTTTTGGTATTGTGAAATAAATAATTCATGCGGAGCAGATTGCCGTTACGATCTAGACTTGCTTTAAAAAAGAACCTTTTTTCAAAAACAATTTTGCGGAAAAAGTAAGTGTGTAGATGCGTGAGTCTAATTGATAAGAAAAATAAAAATCTTTTAAGAACAATTTATTTCTCAATTTCGATGAGTAAAACATAGAGCCTCTTTTAGCCCTTTACAGGCTTAGCGACAAAATAAGATTGTCCTTTGATTTGATATTTTTGAGTCACCAAATAAGCTTTAACGGCTTACTTTAACAACATCACTTTCCGCTATTTACAACTTGTAATGTTATAATGTAACTATCACAAACTGAGTCGCATTGGAGCAAAGTATGGGCAAGCGGGGAAAGGAAATGCAAACGGCAGTGCTTGCAATTTTGCGTGCTAGTGATCGCCCATATTCTGCTTACGAACTGCTCGAGAGCCTGAAGGATATTTACCCAAAAATCGCACCTCCCACTGTGTATCGGGCACTTGCTGCCTTGACCCAGCGTGGCCAGATACGTCGGCTTGAATCATTGAATGCATTCATTTCTTGCCAAAGCCAAGAGCATCAGCAAAAATCAGTGATTTCAATATGCGGAGATTGTGGCCTTGTAGCAGAAAATTTTGAGCCTGATATTTTTTCGCATTTAAGCTGGGCTTTAGAAAAAACTGGATTTTCAGCTCAGCGTCACATGATTGAGGTAAATGGCATCTGCGCAAGTTGTGGACCCTCGCAGGCGATATCATGAGACAAAACCTGCTTCCCTTTCGCCTTCTACTTGTTGGCATGTGGCCCAAGCTGGCCGTAGCCAGTCTGCTTATAGCTGCGCTTTGGCTTGGATTTTTCTGGGCAACCAACGCTTCGAGTTTTCTATGACAGCTGTGATTAAATTTCAGAATCTGACCTTGGGATATGATCGATTGCCCGCGGTGCAAGAATTAGATGCAGAGGTTCAAGAGGGTAGTCTTACGGCTGTTGTTGGTCCGAATGGGGCTGGAAAATCAACCTTATTAAAAGGTGTCACTGGAGCACTTTCTCCTCTGGACGGCGGTATTTTGATTGATGGGTTTCGTCGAGATGAAATTGCATATTTGCCGCAACAATCCCAGATTGATGGAAGCTTTCCGATATCAGTGATTGATCTTGTTGCTATGGGGCTTTGGCATGAAATAGGTGCTTTTGGACGGTTGAGCCGTAAGTTCCGTGTGCGCGTGGATGCCGCTATCGCAGCAGTGGGTTTGACGGGATTGGAAAAACGGACCATTGGATCGTTATCGGGTGGGCAAATGCAGCGGGCATTGTTTGCAAGACTGCTTTTGCAAGATGCGCGTCTTGTCTTGTTGGATGAGCCCTTCGCCGCAATCGATGCAAAAACGATGGCAGATTTGATTGATCTGATCAAACGCTGGCATTCCGAAGGACGCACCATTCTTGCAGTTCTGCATGATTACGCTACGGTTGGAACACATTTTCCTCTCACCATGATGTTGGCGCGTGAGCTTGTGGCCCATGGGCCAACCGCGCAGGTTTTAACTGCAGAAAATCAGTTTCGTGCGCGGCAAATGTGCGAAGCCTGCGCAGGAACACCACATGTCTGTGGAAAGAGTGCAGCGTGATCTGGGATTTGTTCTTGGCGCCTTTTGCGGATTTTGGCTTCATGCGCCGCGCCCTATTGGGTTGTATCGCCGTATCAGTCGGCGCCACGCCTGTTGGGGTGTTTCTGATACTTCGGCATATGAGCTTAACCGGTGACGCAATGGCGCATGCTATTTTACCGGGCGCCGCGGTGGGTTATCTGGTCTCTGGTCTTTCGCTTGGTGCAATGACGATTGGAGGTTTAGTAGCAGGAATGGTCGTTGCACTGGCCTCTGGTTTCGTGGCGCGGGTGACTTCGCTGCGTGAAGATGCGAGCCTGGCTGCCTTTTACCTAATTTCATTGGCCATCGGCGTTTTAATCGTCTCAACGTATGGTAATAACGTCGATTTGATGCATGTATTGTTTGGAACGGTACTTGCTTTAGACGATACGGCGCTCACTTTGCTTTGTTCCTTTGCGAGCGTTTCGCTTCTGGTATTGGCTATATTGTTTCGACCTTTAGTGCTAGAATGCGCTGATCCTCAGTTTTTGCGCTCTGTCAGCAAGTTAAGTGCGATCACCCATTTTGTTTTTTTGGCGCTTGTGGTGATGAACTTGGTAGCCGGGTTCCATGCGCTTGGAACCTTGATGGCGGTAGGCATCATGATCTTACCAGGTGCTGCGGCCAAGTTTTGGGCTGAAACGATCGCTGGGTTGATCGCCGTCGCTGCGTTGATTGCGATGCTCTCTAGCGTGATCGGGCTACTCTTGTCATTTCATTACAGTCTGCCATCGGGGCCAGCAATCATTCTAGCTGCCGGTATCGGCTATGGGCTGTCGCTTATCTTTGGGCCAGTCGGAGGCGCAATTGCGCAAAACTTACCACGCCGAAATTTAAAAACCTGAAAGGACTACTATGACGTCTCTACGTTCTACTTTGAAATCTGCCACGGCTCTTGCCGCTTTTACACTATCTTTTCCAATGGCCTCTTGGGCCGAAGAGCCCATTCCCGTTGTCGCGACCTTTTCGATTCTTGGAGACATGGTCGAACGTATTGGAGGCGAACATATCGCATTAACAACGCTGGTTGGACCAGATGGCGATGCGCATGTCTATCAACCAACACCAAAGGCGGCGCGCTCGGTGGCAGAGTCTGATGTGTTGTTCTTAAACGGTCTTGACTTTGAGGGTTGGTTGGAACGCCTAGCGGAAGCTGCATCATTTGATGGTGCCATGGTTGTAGCAACAAACGGTGTTGTTCCGATTGCCTTTGACGATCACGATGATCACGACGACGAAAAGCACGATGATCATGACGATCATGATGATCACGACGACGAAAAGCACGATGATCATGACGATCATGATGATCACGACG
>CAJWEI010000146.1 GCA_913031285.1 uncultured Alphaproteobacteria bacterium
TATTTCTAGCACCGAAAATCATGCGTGAGAAAATATCCCTGCCAATTTGATCAGTACCAAAAATATAAGTTGAGCTCCAAGGCGCGTACGGTTCAGGGAAAACCTGTGCCTCCCCATACGGTGCCAGAATTGGAGCAAAAATAGCAACTAAGGCATAAGCTAAAATTATTATCATTCCAAACAGCGCTGTGTAAGGTGCTTTGCGCAAATCAATTATAGCACGGGTCCACAGTGAACGACGTTCATGGACTGCCCCAACTTCACCAACTGCTGAGTATGTATCTGATTCTGGTTTCATTTTGGATGAAGCAATCGGGGGTTAGTAAGTATACCAATTATATCGGCAATTAAATTTAAAATAATATATGTCATGGCAAAAATTAGCGCACAGCCCTGCACGACGGGAATATCTCTACTGGCAACCGCATCAACCATTAGCTGACCAATGCCTGGGTATACGAATACAACTTCAACTACCACAACCCCAACTACTAAGTAAGCCAAGTTAAAAGCAATAACAGTTGCAATTGGTGCCCAGGCATTCGGCAGAGCATGTTTTAAAATAACTTCAGTTGGAGATGCACCAGATAAACGGGCCATTTGTATGTAGGGACTGGCTAATAAATTAATTATTGCCGCACGGGTCATGCGCATCATGTGCGCAACAATCACTAGAGTTAAAGTGAGTGCTGGCAATGCAGCCCGGTAAAATCGTTCACCAAGTGGTGTCTCTGCATCAACATTGGCAAGTGAAGGAAAAACTGGGTACAGCGAAGCTAAGAAAAGTATCAAAATGTACGCAACAAAAAATTCAGGGAATGAAATTGTGGTCAAAGTCGTCATATTTACCGATCGGTCATAAACAGAGTTACGGTAAAGCGCAGTAGAGATCCCGAGAAGAAGTGATAATGGAACCGCAACTACTGCTGCCAGGGAAGCAAGAAAAAGCGTGTTGCGCAAACGGGGAGCTATTAGGTCTACTACTTGCCTAGAGCGGTCGACACCAGATGCATTTCGTCCAGAAAAAGATGTTCCTAGATCGCCTTGAACGACTGCAGCAACCCATTGGCCGTATCTTAAAACTGCGGGTTGATCCAATCCTAGCTCACGTCTAAAGGCTGCAGTTGTTTCTTCCGTTGCCGCTTGGCCTAATATATTTTTGGCAAAATCACCTGGCAAATACTCTATGGATGAGAAGATTATAATAGACACGACAAAAAGCGTCGCTATTCCCATGGCCAGACGCCCTAAGACCGTTTTAATTACAGGGTGCAAGATATATCGCCTTAAAAATTTGTGCTTAGGCCAGAAAATTCTGGCCTAAGTATTATTGCCTTAACTTAGGCAAACCACCAACGCTCTACGCATTTTGCGCCGTCACTGTCCCAATTTGCAGCCACCTGATCGTCCGTAGCAATACTTTTGCTATTAGCGCTCACATAACTGTTGAATAATGGAACTATAGATCCTCCATCATCACTTATTAGGCTCTGACATTCGTAGTAGATTTCTCTACGCTTCGTATCGTCCAGTTCCGCCCGTGCTTCGATAACTAAAGCATTGAATTTCTTGGAACCGTCTGTTCCTTTCCAATTAGTATCGTTCCACTCGGTGTCATTGGTGTAGGCAGCAGAGAACATCCAGTCCTCTGTTGGACGCCCGCCCCAATAGCATGCACACCAGCCCTTTGCATCATTGTTCCATACATTGGACCAGTAACCATCGTTTGGTTCCCGCACGACTTCGATTTCAATTCCCGCCTCAGATGCAGAGTTTGCAATCAATTGAGCCGCATCAACTGCTCCGGCAAATGCTGAGTCAGCCGCAGAAAGAGGGATTTTTCCAGAATGGCCAGATTTTTTGTAATGGAATGCCGCTTTATCTGCATCAAACTCTCGCTGGGGCAAATCAGAATTATGGTAACGGTTTGCAGTAGAAATGGGGTGATCGTTACCCACAGCCCCGTAACCAAGGAGGACTTTATCCACAAGCTCTTGGCGCTTTATTGAGTGTTTCAGAGCCATACGAAGATCATAATCGCCAAACGGATCAACATTTAAACGCATTGGAAAAGTATAATGTGCAGTACCTGTAACTTCCATAATGTTAACATTAGGGTTTCGTTTAAAAAGATTGATCGTCTTCAGATCAACGCGATCCATTGCATCGATATCACCATTCATTAGAGCAGTTTGACGAGCAGTAGGATCAACGATTGAAATCAATTGCACCTCATCAAAATGCGCGCGACCTTCTTTCCAATAATTTGGGTTTCTCTTCAAAACAGATTTCACACCTGGTTCAAAGTTTTGCACAATGTAACCACCAGTGCCAACACCTGATGCCATGTCACCTGCTGGACGGATAGAAATATGGTAATCACTTACTATGAATGGAAAATCAGCATTTGGGCTTTTTAAGTCGAAAATAACGCGGTTTTTTCCATCTGCTTTTAATGACTCAACGGCTGTAAGCAGACCTTTTGCTGCCGATGTAGAATCTTCACCCATATGGTGATTAAATGACGCAACCACATCCTCAGATGTCATAGTCTTACCATTGTGGAACTCAACACCTTGTCTTAGGTTGAAGATCCACTTCTGACCATCATCAGACTCATAGCTTTCCGCTAGTTCGCCAACAAGCTGTCCATCGTTGTTAACTTCTGTCAAATGGTTTCCAAAAGTATAACCGTTGATCAAAGTGAAATGGTTCTCAGATGTTGCTGAGTCTAATGTATCAGTTGTCGATCCATGTCCCACGCCCATTCTAAAGAGGCCACCACTTTTTGGTGTTGCTGCTGCAGCTTGTCCTGCCAGTGATAATGCCGACGGTAATGCGACACCTGTAGCAAGTAAAGATCTTACAAAGGTTCGGCGATCAATCTGACCACTTTTATATTTGAGCTCTTGGATGGCTCTGTACTCTAATTTACTCATATTATTCACGACTCCCTGTGTGTTCTCGTTAATTCTCCACAATCATGCAAAATGCTGTACCCAAAAGGCAAGCGAAATTTGATTTTTTTATAGTTTCATTAGCTATTAACCCAAAGTTTTGTGATGATCCGCTATTTTCTACTAAAGTATTCTTAAGTAGATCTAAATAAAACTAAATCTTGATTTAATGCGAATCCCGACCAATGGTGTCAGAAATTTCCTTTTCGTAAAAAAGTTTTTCATTTTCGTAAGCTTCTAATTTTGCATGAATGTAGAAATTATCAGCATCACTATGCATAGTTGCAAATGTTTCTGTACGAGTTCTCCAGTCTCCTCGATTTCTTTCTTCTGTCCAGTGTGTTCGTCCTTCAGCTGAGAGGGGGTCACTGGGATGTATAGTCCACCATTCACGCGCTATTGACCCAATTTCTAAACCATGAGCACTGTCTCGAACCAGTCCAAAGTCATCTATAATCTCTAAAATTGACTGATCCGATCCTATATCGCGAGTAACCTTTCTAATATTTGAAGACTTTCGAATAGTTTCAGTTTTCCACGGTTCGTCTGTCTTTTCTGGCAAAAAACTGCGCATGTTACTGCTGCCGCCTTCTATAATTGGTATTTCAATGCTTCCTTCAATAATTTCAATTTGACCGTTGTCCGGCATAGGCCATAAAAGTGGCCAATAAGAATTTGAAATAGATAATCTGATTTTGTGACCTTTTGAAACACGATAAGCGATCTGATCTAGATTAAACGTGAGTGCGACAGCTTCACCTTTTTTGAGCTTTCGTGGCTTGTCGTGCCCATCGACATGTCCAAGGTTAAAAACTCCATAGGTTATTCTTGTTGAGGCACCATCGGGATGAATGTGGTTTAATCGAACTGCTATTTGGGCTGTGCTTGTGAAAGATCTAAGTTTGAGTTTTACTTCTGGCGCTCCCACTATATCCAACTCATTTCCCAACTGCTCAGTTGTAAAAATAACAGATTGAGCGTCGTCTATCCTTTGATCACCAGGAAGTTCAGGGCCAAGCCAAATTGCACAGTATTCCCCCCCATCCAATCCGCACGTTTGAGGTGAGGAAATAATTGTTTTTTCGAAGTTTTTTTCGTCGCTCAGGGTTGAATTTGTACTTAAGTATAGTGGTTTGATTGATGGTTGGTTTGGCCACTCATCGAAGCTGACCCAATGGCCTTTTCTGTAGTCATATGAGGACTTAGGTTTTACTCCTTCCATAAGGTAAACAGTATACGCAGGATCATTTTCCACTTTAGTATTCTCGTTTTTAAGCCAACGATCCCACCATCTTAAGGCTTCATGCAGAAAATCAATCCTTGGTCCTGGAACAGCAAAATGTGGATACTTGTGAACCCATGGGCCTACTATTCCTTTAACGGGACAAGATAAATTTTCAACAAGGTGAGATACAGTATTTTTATATGCATCCCCCCATCCACCAATTGCCAAAGTAGCTGCCTTGATTTTGGAATAATCCTCACAAATAGACCCATGTTTCCAATAATCGTCCCTTCTTTGATGTTTTAGCCACTCAATAGGCAGAAACGGTTCAGATTCTAATCTTTCCAACCACATTTCTCTCCAAGCTTCTCCCACTAATGCAGGATCGGGCGGCCTGGAAGAGTATGCCCACATCGTTGAACCCCAACCTAGATTTTCGTTTAGTAAACACCCGCCTTTGTAATGAATATCATCTGCATAACGATCAACAGTTGAGCATAAAGTGATGATAGCTTTCAGAGGCTCTGGTTGAAGAGCTGCTACTTGAAGGGCATTGAAGCCACCCCAACTTATACCCATCATTCCCACCGTTCCTGAGCACCACGTCTGTTTGGCCAGCCAGTTGATAACTTCAACTGCATCACTTAATTCTTGGGTTGTATATTCATCTTCCATTATACCCTGGCTATCGCCATTGCCCCGAATATCTACGCGAACAGATGCATACCCTCTTTTGGCAAAATATGGATGCGTTAACTCATCTCGGGCAACTGTCCCGTCACGCTTCCGATACGGCAGATATTCCAGTATGGCAGGTACCGGAAATTCATGAGCATTCTCTGGCATCCAAGTGCGAGCGGATAGTCTGCATCCATCAGATAAAATTATGCCCAAATTGTCGTCTACTTTTATTTTTCTAAGGTTTTCTTTCATTATTGATGCTCTAGATTTCTTTATGGAGTATAGATCTATAGTAACGAAAGTTTTATAAATGCCTATATTTAATAAGTTGAGGATTTTTTGAAAATAATTGGTATCAGCACTATTATTGTAATTTCATTAGTAGTGTTTTGGGTAATAACTTCTGCAAAGACACCGGAATTTTCTTCTGTTGAGAATTATTCAGGTAGCTTAAAAAAGGGCGAATATGTTTTTAATGCAT
>CAJWEI010000147.1 GCA_913031285.1 uncultured Alphaproteobacteria bacterium
CCCAGATATCAATAATCAATAAAATTGGCAGCGTGACGGCCAACGCAATTCGTGGCGAAGTAACCAGTATAAGCAACGGTATGCCCAGAGCGACAGCGCCACCAAAGCCGGATTTTGAAACCGCAGTGATTAGCACCGCAATAAAACCAATAGCGTAAAACAGTAATGGAGTGACAACGCCAACTGCGCCAAATAAATCAGTGAAATAGGTCAAGCTATTGTTCCGTCCCATTTTGAGGCTGCCTAGACTTTAGCCACATTGCTTTGCTTGGCAAGGTCTAACCAAGCTGTCATTTGTGGGCTTGCAGAGCATCTATTCAAAAGATACCTAGAATATTGATTTTTCGAGGAAAAAACCTTTTTTTAGAGTTTTAATCCGTATCACCACTTGTTTTAAAAGCAGAATTACCAAGCCAAGATTTTCCCCTTAACGTTGGGGTTTTTCAGTGATCGTGAGGTTCCTGGGATAGGCTCATTATTTGTATCTGGGTCAGTGCCGGGAATGTCTTCTCCCGGAAATATGTCTGTAACTATAAATTTACTTAAACCAATTCTTGGAGACCTCATATCCAGCGGTAGAAGGAAGAGTAAAATCCAGCCGTACATTGGCATTTCATAGGACCAAAGCAATGATCAAGTCATTGTTCCTCAGGTAAACAAGGGTGGACTGGCTTTTCAAGCAGGTATCAGGCCTCAGGATGTAATCATAACAATCAATGGTTCACAAATTCCCAATTTGAAATCATTTTATTAGACAATAAGGAAACCCAGAGAAAGTGGGGTGACCATTGTACTAACCGTCGTCCGGAGTCGGTCAATAATGCTATTTTGAAGTAAAAAAGTTGATCGACTGAGTCATTTTAAAAGCCCCAGTCTTTTTAAAGGTCTCCAGAAATTTGTTGGATCAAATCCAACTTCACCAATATTCGGGTTATTGGGCCACTCTGCTACACGGGGATTTCACCCTGCGCAGTGCATCGGTGGAGTTTTCTTGGCATGTCTTCGGTGTAATCGCGGACAGCGTAGTGCATCGTGCGACGATTATCCCAAACTAAGACATCTCCCACACGCCACTGATGGCGGTAGATATTCTCTGGTTGGGTTGCAACCTTGTTCATGTAGCGTAACATCCAAGAGCCTTCTTCTGCACTCACATTTTCGATTTCAGTGGTGAAGTGTGGATTAACAAATATAGCTTGTTGGTTTGTGCCACTGGGTAATCTTACGATAGGATGTGATTGTGGCGGCTTTATCTCAGACTTATTTATTGGTCTTGCATCAGAAGCGCTGGCAATACTTCTTTGAAAAGTTGCCATTCCACTATGGAGCGCTCTCATACCGTGGATCATTTCTTTCATATTATCTGACAGACTATTGTATGCATTGACCATATTACAAAGCATCGTGTCACCGTGGCCTTCCGGTATAATAAGTGAGTGTAAAATGGTCGCTGACGGTGGTTGTTCTGAATGAGAGATATCAGAGTGCCAATAATCATTTGGCGCACCTGGGCGTCCAGGTTGGTTTTCCAGTATCAGAACCTCAGGTAAACCCTTGACACTCGCGCGCGTTTTTAGTGGGTGCGAATTAACTGGGCCAAAAAATTCAGAAAAGGCAACTTGCGCGTCAGGGTTTAAATCCTGGTCTCTGAATAAAAGTACAAGATTGTCATTGTACAGTTCTAGAATGTCAGATTTTGTTTCGTTGTTTATCTTGTTCAGATCAATGTCGCAGATTTCAATTCCCAAGGCTCCGTTTATACATTTTGTTTTCATCAATTGTCTCCTCATCAACGCTGCTGTTGCTTATTTAGTGTGTCTAATTGCAATGCTGAACGATTTTTCAACAAAATGTCAAAGCCTTACCTTCACGTCATACCCCATATTTTACCTGACATAAAAATCAGGGTTACTGAGGGCGCTTTATCATCAGATTTGGATTTGATTGCAGGGGAAGGCCACAGGGCGCAGGGGTTTGCATTTTGGATTGGCAGCGAAGTTTATTGGTTAGCGGATTTGATGGGGTGGAGTTTTGTTTGATGGGTTTTTGTTTAACTAAAAATTTTTACCAGGTCATCTTGGTAGCCGAACAGGCCCGCAAGCCCACCGGAGTGAACAAATAGGATTTTGCTGCCCTTTTGGATTTGCATGTCTGAACAACGTTCAACAATGCACGCAAACACTTTAGCGGTATAGGCGGGATCTACAACTTGACCTTCAAGTTTTGCCAACAATTTCAACGCCATTGTGGCGGCATCGCCCAGAATACCATAACCAGGGGCAAGCGCGCCGTCCCATAGCTGAATGTCGAAATCAGAAATGATAGCTTCTTCAACCATATCGTTGAAATGTTTACTTTTAAGAACTAAACGCTGTTTCTGGAGTGTTTTTTTACGTCGAACACACGATCCCATTACTTTCGTATTAGGACTGTAACGTTTCATACCAGCAATCATGCCAAGATGGCTTGCCCCACTCCCCGAACCAATTACCACTTCATCAAATTGACTTTTACCCGCTTGGGCAACGATCTCTGCTGCACAATTCACGTAGCCAAGAGCGCCAAGAGGGGCGTTGTTTTCTCCGAGTGGAATGACGTATGGGCGCTTACCGAGCTTTGTTAAACGTTCTGCCTCTTGATACAGGGCTTTGTCAGCACCGTTTTCATCCTCACCCTCAGGATAGTAAATTATACGAGCACCAAACATTTTGTTAAGCAAAACATTACCAGAATTTTTATAACTTTCAGTATCGTTATATACTCTATGTTCAAGTTGAAGCACAGCTTCCATTCCGAGTGCTGCGGCTATAGCCGCAGCAATCCGTACAAAATTTGATTGCACCGCACCGGTAATCAAAATGGTATCCGCTCCCTTTGCCAAAGCAGCACCAAAATAATACTCTAGTTGACGAGTTTTGTTACCTCCAAGGGTCGGCCCAGCAAGATCATCACGCTTTATCCACAAGTCGATATCAAAATGTTCAGATAGTCGATTTAAACGTGTCAAAGGGGTTGGAGTCTCAATCATGTTATGTCGAGGAAAAATTTCTGTTGTCTCATTCAAGGCAGAAGTCATAGCGTTGCTCTCAACATAACCAAAAAGTGGCAGACTTGCGTTGGATTTACAATTTTCTATCAGGGTATTTGAGCGAAGTCCAACTTGTGCATGGCACCAGAGGGGTAGATTATGGTATTGCTGTTTTGCGGACAGCATTACGGGGGGTCAGACAGGCGTGATTCTTGTTAAAAGATTGGCTTACAATGCAGTCTAATCTAGCTAATAAATCAACTAAAAATGTTTAAAAATTGCTAGTCTGCAATGGAATGGCCAAACCGAGAGGCATTTTATGCATTAATACGGTTTATAACCTCTCCAGACCAATTTAATGTGGCTTGGGTGGCAAGTTGGTGGTAACGGGCTTTAAAAGCCGCCACTGACCGAAAAACCGCGTTGATGTTGTTTGACATCCTGAAGGCATTATTGGCACCTTATAAAGAAACCGCTGGGACTATGAATATTGAGGGCGCCAGGCTTGAGAATTGTGAGGCTCCTGCCTAAACTTTTTTGGCAATCTTGCTGGCCTTGTGGCGGTCTTTTCAAGACCAGACTTGTAAACTTTTTATGTTGTGGATGATCTTAATTGGTGTTGCGCAAAAATATTCCATCAACAGCAAGCGTTGTTCAAGAGAAAAGCGGAGGCTGCCTGTATTCTCCAGCCGCGGAAAGAAATTTAGTCCAGATAGTTGAACTTGTTCGCTGTTATTCGCCGATAAGCGGCAATGCTCTGGAAATCGCAAGTGGAACTGGCCAGCACATAATTGAGCTTGCTGCCGCTGTTCCCGACTTGGTCTGGCAACCATCAGACATAGATGAAGCCCGCTTGAATAGCATCACATTAAGGGGGCTTAAAAAACCGTTACCGAATCTTTTGCCGCCCATAAAATTGGATGTAACAGATAAGGGCTGGTCAGCTTTATGCCCCAATCAGGATTTTATTTTATTAGTTAACCTTTTGCACCTTGTCAGTGAGAGCGAGGTCAAAGCGATCATAAGTGGGATTTCTGAGTCTCTAGTTCAAGGGGGGCGCTGCGCCATTTATGGCCCATTTATGCGCAATAGTGCTTTCACCAGTAGTGGTGACAAAGCCTTTCATCAAAGTTTGATAGAGGCTGATCCAGATATTGGTTACAAAGATAACACTTGGATGCTCAATCTGTTTCGCCAGCATAAGCTCAAAGCCATCAAAATTTTAGAGATGCCAGCCAACAACTTGGCTTTTGTTGTCGGAAAGAGTTGTACCTAACAATCCCAGTAACGAGCGGCGCCAAACTCATCTACTTATTGATTTGAGACAGTCTGCCCCATACCGACTCAAATCATTAATTGTGATTCCTTTTTTCGGCAGCAGAGAAACTTACCCCACATTTTACCCCACATAAAAATTAGGGTTCCACTAGCGCTTTGCTATCACAAATTGACTTTGGCAAATGAACGTGGGGGTATACAGAGTTAATTTTTTCATGGAATAGTTTGCCATCGGTGTGACTCGGTTATTATTTTGGAATCTGTTTTTTTAAAAGCATGTCAAAAATAGCTGTCCAGTCCTGCCCCCCCCTACCTTCAGCTTGTGCGTCTGCGTAAATTTCTTCGGCTTGAATAGCCAAAGAGATTGGAACGTCGAGCGCTTTAGAAAATTTAATTGCAATATCCAGGTCCTTCTTCGCGAGATCTATCATAAAAGCGGGTTCGAGATCCCCCCTCAGTACTTTGGATGGGTAGGTTGTAGTCATATGCCCTCTGCCAGCTGCAGTTCCTCCCATAACCTGCAGAGCAATATTTCGATCAAGCCCGGTCGCATCTGAAAAGGTTAAAACTTGCGCGGTGAGAACATTCAATGATGTTGTCATTAAATTATTAACGATTTTCATTCTGGAGCCTGTTCCAGGCC
>CAJWEI010000148.1 GCA_913031285.1 uncultured Alphaproteobacteria bacterium
GTCTACGGTTTGGTCTACGATTAGGCCCCCTGCAAGTGCCACCCCCCTATACCCGGGTATCGTATATAAGCCTGACCCGAGATTGGGGTTTGGTAATCGTCAACTGGGTATATCTGCAACTACACCCGATCTTGACTGTTTTATCTGACCAGTGGTTGGGGGCTGCTTGTGCATCCAGCTTACACGAGGGGGTATCTTATATATTATTACCCCTTCCTCGTTAAAGAAGAGAGATAAGAGTGTAGGGAATGTAGGCAATGTAGGCAAATCCGAAAAGTCCCCAGAGAATTTCCCCAGAAAAGTTTTCCAAAATGCCTACATTGCCTACACTACCTACATTGGTTGAGGGTTAGACCTGCATCAGTGGCTCAATACCATGCCATTGCATCCCGCTAGACGTGCAAGCTGGATGAATTCTGGACTGGTTTTGAGGTAGCTGAGTGAAAGTTCATTGGGCATGGCTGCCTAGCTAAGTGCCAGACCTCATAGAGGCAATGAGGCTTGTTCTGACAGTGCCTTCTGAAGGGGGGCAGTCGAATGTATTTCATTCACACAATAATCAAATCAATATGATTTGCTAAATGACTACATAAACCTCATTACGCCCGTAAAATGAGCATACTAATACACTTGCTCATTGTTGCGATCTCCTTTTGCTGGTAACCGACAGAATAAATATGGTGATATCTTACCACGCTTAAGTTCAAATATAGTCACGGAGGAAATATGAGTTTTCCATTACGATTAACACGAAAAATTGCGCTTTTTGCAGCAGCAGCATTTGCGTTTTCCGCAAATGTAGCAGTCTCTGAAACAACAATCCCATTTACCTTAGACTGGAAATTTGAAGGTCCATCTGCGCCATACTTTGCAGCTATTGACAACGGTCACTTTGCAGCCGCAGGTCTCGATGTGGAAATATCTCCAGGAAAGGGCTCGTTAGACGCTATACCAAAAGTAGCGACAGGCTCATTTCCCATTGGGTTTGCAGATATAAACTCAGTAATTAAATTTCTTGATCAAAATCCCGGCGCACCCGTTACCAGTGTAATGATGATCTATGATAAACCACCATTCGCAGTAATTGGACGAAAATCACGAGGTATTAGTGGTCCAGGTGATCTGGAAGGTTCTGTTCTTGGTGCGCCTCCACCAGATGGAGCTTGGGCTCAGTTTCCATCGTTTGCGCTCGCTAATGGCATCGATATTAACAAGATTACCGTCGAGCCTGTCGGATTTCCAACACGCGAACCTATGCTTGCTGAGGGAAGAGTCGACTCGGTCACTGGATTTTCGTTTTCATCATATCTGAATCTTGTAAGGCTGGGAGTACCAGAAGAGGATATATCCACAATTTTGATGGCCGACCACGGACTTCAGCTATATGGCAATGCTATTATTGTTAACACTGATTTCGCCGCTAAAAATCAAGACATTGTGCAAGGTTTCTTATCGGCGGTTGCAGCCGGATGGCAAGACGCTATCAGTGACCCAGCAGCAGCCATCGCTTCATTGGTGAAGCGAAATCCTGCTGCAGACGCTGCGCTTGAAGAGCGTCGATTAATGTTGGCTGTAAATGCAAATGTCTTAACTGATTATGTAAAGACAAATGGCATGGGCAGCGTTGATCCCACTCGGCTTGATGCTGCAATCAAACAATTGGCAGAGACTTATGAATATAATGGACAACCAGATGCGAGCCTTTATTTTACCGACAAATATTTGCCCGCTGGTGGGTTTCCCTTGAAGTAAATTTCTAAAGAAATCAGACTGGGCGGGCCAATTCTGCTCAGTCTGAGGCGAATAAGAAACCTAAATGCACAAAGATTCAATTGAAATCAAAGACGTATTTCACGTATACGAAACTCAAACGGGACCACTCCCGGTTTTGAAAAACCTATCATTAACCTTCCCAAAGAATAGCTTTACTGCAGTAGTTGGACCATCAGGTTGCGGAAAATCGACACTTACGCGGCTGATTTCTGGCTTGCTGATACCCGATAGCGGATCTGTATCAATATTTGGTGAAAAGATTGAAAAACCCCGTGCTTCAGTTGGCATGGCATTCCAGAATCCTGTATTGTTAGAATGGCGTACAATTTTACAAAATGTGATATTGCCATTGGAAATTGTCGGAAGCACTCTCTCGACAAATCAGCGCAAAGAGCGCGCTCGCCATTTGTTAAAACTCGTCGGCTTAGAAGAATTTGAGGACAAACGCCCCTCGGAATTATCCGGTGGCATGCGTCAAAGAGCGTCGCTCTGTCGTGCGCTTATGCACAAACCGGAGGTACTCATTCTGGATGAACCGTTCGGCGCCTTAGACGCCTTTACTCGCGAAGATCTCTGGCAAGTGATGCACATGTTGAGGAAAGAAGAACCGTTCACGGGAGTACTTATCACCCATGATCTTAGAGAGTCCGTATTTCTAACCGATCAGGTGGTTGTTTTGTCAGGACGTCCTGCGGCAACACAATACATTCTAGACATTCCAAATTTAAATGAACGTTCTCTTGATGATTTGTATACGCCGCAGACCATTGAAATGTTGAACAATCTTCGCCTGCAAATTAAAATTGCACAGCAAAGGGACTAAAATTGTTATGCAAAAAATCGCAGTGCCTTTACTAGCAATTGTTGTTTTCCTAATTTTTTGGGAGGCTTTGGTTTGGATCAATGATTGGCCAAACTATAAAATGGCATCGCCATCTGATCTTTGGCCGGCTTTTTGGAAATTTCGCTATCTGTTTTTTGATTATGGCTGGGACACCTTGTGGCGCACGGTAGTAGGGCTAATGCTTGCTGTAGTAGTGGGAGTTGCGTTGGGCATGATCATGGGTTTTTCTAAAACAATGAGAGATGCCTTGTACCCACTTCTGGTAGGGTTCAATGCTATACCGAAAGCAACCGTCGTACCTATAATAGCCTTAATTTTTGTGGGCCAACACGATCTAAATACTGTATTGATTGCATTCATGATTTCCTTCTTTCCAATTGCAGTGTCTGTCTCAATTGGATTATCGACTTTAGAGCCAGAGTATCGCGATATATTGCGTGCACTGGGAGCCTCCAAAATGATGATATTCTGGAAAATTGCGTTACCCAAAACTCTTCCTGAATTTTTTGGTGCATTAAAAGTTTCCGTTACACTGGCCTTTATTGGCACAAATTTAATGGAAATTGTGTCACCGCACGGCCGTGGTCTTGGCGCGCTTTTTGACAGTGGAAAAACTAATGCAGATTATCCGCTAATGTTTGCGGTTTTAATAGCTTTGGCGGTATTGGGTATCGTGTTATATTACGTAGTGGTAGTTTTGGAGAAAATCTTCGCAGGTTGGGCGGAGAGATATGACTAGCCCCATTTCTCAGCACCACTAATTTTAGTATTCTCTAATAAGGTTTCTGGGACGGGTGGTCTCATGCCCAATGCGTGATGCGGCCTGATCTGGTTATATTGCCTGAGCCAAGCGTTGATAGCGACCTGAGCTTGTTTGGTGGTGTGAATTGCTCTGGTTTACTTTGACCAATAATCTTTCCAAGGTTCAGCTGATACATGTTCATTAAAATTAGATACCAACGCCATTATATGTCCATCTTCAGTGAGACGATTCTTTTTATCTAATAGACCTTTGTCTCTGGCAATCTTAACCGCACTTTTCAAATAGTCAGTTTTACCAAAACGCTTACAGTGGTTAATCACAATTATTTTTTGGTCTTTATTACTAATAAGCACAATCTAAAGCCCTTCTAAGGAACATTGATTTACCAGATGACCTCTTTAATTCAGGTTAAAAGTATTCACGCCAAAAAGAAATGAAAAAAATGCGTGTTCGTGAAAATTAAAAATTGCCCAAATAATAGAACTTTAGCAGAATTTTCTCTCATAAGCAGAAAAATTTATCGTAATTATTGCAGAATTACTGACCTTTGTTTTGTTTTTCATATCGCAGACATATTTTTCCCATATGAAGCAAGATAGCTCTTTTGACGAAATGTGGTCCGATGGCTCTTCGGTTCGGCGCCCATATAGAAATATTAAGACGTGGCTCGATGGCGAGGAATGGAATTCTCTTGAGGCAAAACGTAGAGATGCAGACGATTTATTTAGACTTACAGGTATCACATTCAATGTTTACGGCTCAGAAGAAGGTGAGGAAAGGCTTATACCGTTTGATATTGTTCCGAGAGTGATAACTTCCAACGAATGGAATAAAATTTGCAAAGGTCTGGAACAAAGAGTGCGAGCGATAAACGCATTTTTGTATGATATTTACCATGACCAAGAAATCGTTAAAGCAGGCGTGCTACCTATTGAGATGCTCAGAAAAAACCCAGCGTTTTTATTGCCAATGATAGGAGTTAATCCGCCCGGTCAAATTTACACCCATATATCAGGTGTCGATCTAGTTCGAACAGAAGAAAATGAATTTTATGTTCTTGAGGATAATGTGCGAACACCATCAGGGGTAAGTTATATGTTGGAAAATAGAGAAACGATGCTGCAAATGTTTCCTGAATTATTTACAAAAAACAGGGTACAGCCAATACAGAATTATCCGCAAGAATTACTTTATTCTTTGAAGCATACGCTGCCGGAGACTGCGGAAAATAAACCGACTGTCTGTTTGCTTACACCAGGTCTATACAACTCTGCTTATTTCGAACATGCATTTTTAGCAGACCAGATGGGGATAGAGTTAGTACAAGGAAAAGATTTGAAGGTAGTGGATGGTTTTTTGGCGATGCGCACTACCAAAGGTCATCAAAAAGTAGACGTAGTTTATAAAAGACTTGATGATGAATTCCTCGATCCATTAAATTTTAATGAAAAAAGTAGTTTAGGCGTACCAGGCCTGTTTGACGTCTACAGAAAAGGTCGAGTTACAATTGCAAATGCACCAGGCACAGGCA
>CAJWEI010000149.1 GCA_913031285.1 uncultured Alphaproteobacteria bacterium
GGGTGCCATAAGCACCTCCAAGCGACATAACACGTTTTAAACCATCTTTTTCCACACCTCTTTTTGGTATTCCTCCATCACCAGTAGAATGACTTGCCATAGATTTCTTCTTTCTATTATTTGCTTCTGGATTATTACGCTAACGACACTCTATTATTAAACAAAGATTTCTCAATGTCGTGGGCTTTTTCTTAAGTAGGGGGAAATATCGCATGTCTAGGCGTGGTTTAAACTTTGGTATCTTTTTGGCCCCTTTCCATCGGTTGGGGGAAAACCCAACACTTGCTATGGCGCGCGATTTGGAGCTTATCGATTGGCTTGATCATCTTGGCTATGATGAGGCGTGGATCGGCGAACATCATTCTGCAGGCTGGGAAACAATCGCAGCGCCAGAAATTTTCATTGCAGCTGCAGCAGAAAGAACACGCCATATTCGATTAGGATCTGGCGTAACCAGTTTGCCATACCATAATCCGTTTATGGTGGCCCAAAGGTTCGTCCAACTTGATCATATGACAAGAGGACGAATAATGCTTGGTTGCGGGCCCGGGGCCCTAACATCCGATGCTTACATGCTTGCAATAGACCCAGTCACGCAAAGAAACAGAATGGTTGAATCCCTTGCAACTATTGTAGAACTTCTAAAATGTGAAGACCCGGTCACAAAAAAAACTGATTGGTTTGAGCTAAAGAATGCCCGCTTGCACCTCGCTCCTTATAGTGACCCATGCTTTCCGATTGCGGTTGCCAGCACCATTACTCCATTTGGGATGATGGCGGCGGGCAGACACGGGCTAGGCGTATTATCAATCGGCGCTGGCTTACCAGGCGGGCCTGAAGCGCTCGCAGGACAATGGAAAATAGCAGAAGAGACCGCTAAAGAGAACGGTGAAGAAATGAACCGAAAAGATTGGCGGGTTGTCGTTGTAGCGCATATCGCCGAGGATACCGAACAAGCGTTGAAAGAAGTACAGGCAGGAGAAAGACGAGAAACGTTGTCATATTTCGCCGATACACTTGGGAGGCCTCCTGGGAGATCAGAGGACCCACTAAGAGAAGGCGTAAAGATGGGTACTACACTTGTAGGGGATCCTGACGTAGCCATAAAAGGTATTGAAAACCTGTTAGAACTTAGTGGCGGGGGATTTGGTGGTATAATGTTCAGAGCTCATGAATGGGCAAACAGGGAACAGACCATGAGGAGTTATGAGCTTTTTGCACGATATGTGATGCCGCATTTTCAGGGTTCATTGGACAGTCTTTACGCTTCAAATAAGTTTACCAAAGAAAATAGGGTTGAGGTTGTGGGACGCAATGTAGAGGCTGTACGTCGAGCTTTTACAGACACAGGACGAGAAGTGCCGGATGCATACAGAGACCGAACATTAGGTGCTATGGATATGGACCCTGAAAAAGCTGTGCCTAAAAAGAATAAAAAATAGTGATAGTTAATATAGAGGATTAAAAAAACCAATTTATACGTGCATACCCCTTACTAATCTGAAGATATATTCAGGTTTCTTACTAATCCAATACTCGAATTCATTAAATCGTCAGTATCCGCTCCAATCAATAACTCCAAGATTTCTTTTGGTTTTGAGTCGAAAGCTCTTTCGTAGTCCTCAACTAAATTTACTTTTTCATGTAGCCATTTACCTACAGGGTCTGAAGAATTACGTTTTACAATCATGACATTAGCTGCGCCGTGGAACGGACTCCGATACATGTCTTCTCGACTTCCATGCCCAGCCCAAACATAAGATAGCATGCGACCAGCAGCGTTCTCTCCTTCAATTAACTCAACCATGGGACGTAAAATCCTTTCTCCCAAAGAAGCTGTTTCTGAATCATAAGGAAATGTTATATATAATGCCAAAGCACGATCATCACTGCCTTTCAAAGTAATATCTGACATTGGAGCTGGCTTTAAAATTTTCCAGTCCCAGGACAAGACCGAAGTCGAAGTAAGAGTTTTTTTAACACGCCGACCAACCATCGAGACACTAGACTGTGATACTACGCGAATACAGTCCTCACCACACGAAGAATATCCGTTAGAGACTTTGTCTTCAAACACAACCTCCTGCCAACCTTTGCCGATTAAATCGGAAGGCAGCTTATTATTTGCTTGATCCGCGTTGATAGAAATCGGCTCTAGCAGAATGAATATAAAAGGTAATAGAATTTGCAATTTTACGATGACAGGCAAGAAAGAACCCAAATGTCTCAAATTTCTGTAATCCGCTAGGTATATTAGCGTTTACGGTTTAGGTCCACCGCATAATTATTTATGTTGTATCTCGACCATATAACAATAATTCTGCTGCTTCAAATTCGACACCTTCACCGGTAAACTCATCGAACATAAAATCATTTGGTTTGACATCCGAACGAAGAACTTTTCCCTCTGGACCACGCCGAAGTTCATTGGTAGGTCCATACTCTTTTTCTAGACGAGCCAGCTCTTTATTGGATATTTTTTCGACTGAACATGGAACCCCTTTCATGTGAGGAATACCCTGCTCCAAATCAAGTAATTCCGGGTCATCGTCTGTTGTAATTCTACCGTCACAAAAATCCCATAACCCCGACATATTATCCAATCCTTTTTTAGATTCCGGCTTCCACCAACCGTGTGGAACCCGCACCAAACCATCAGGCATGCTCGAACGCACAAACACACGACCGAAAACGCTACCTACTTTTGTTGTCAATCGCGTCCATTGACCATCAACGATACTGAGTTTATCTGCGTCGTTGGGGCTCATAAAAAAAGTTTGATCGGGGACGCGTTTCCTTAACTCCGGCACATGCCGCATTCCCGTCCTAAAATATTCATCATCTGGCAATCCTATAAACATGCGCAAAGGATATTTCTCGTTTGTCTCGGCTGCTTCTCGATAGTAAGGCAAAGGGTCAAACCCAAGGTCCTTTAGAGTTTCTGAATATAATTCCACCTTACCGGAAGGCGTTGCAAAACCAGTTTTCAGGTATTTGCGTTCATTATCATCAGGTGCTTGTCCACGATGCAGATTTGGTGTTCTTCCGGATTTTACAACTTCCTTCCAAGTTGCACCACTTGGCTCCAATCTATAGTTGATCAATTCTTCCTGTGTTTTCCAAGGAAACGCTTCCGCTAAGCCCATTCGCGCCGCGAGCATATGCCAAAATGTAGCGACGTTTTTACATTCCCCCGGCGCTTCCATGGCTTGATCACTAATACCCGCCTGCATACTTGGACGCTCTAACCACGAATCTCCAGGCAACACGTAATCCGATATCTCAGCCGTAGGCGTCATTGCATGCTCAAATGAAACTATCAGGTCTTGGTTCATCAGCGCCTTGTAGACTCTATCGGTATTCGCATAGGCCATTAATGCATTATTTGCCATGGCAAAAAAAGCTTTCACCGGATACGGGTCGCCATCGGCCATAGCCTTAAAAACAGCCATTGGGTTAGCCATATATGAACCACTAACAAGGTTGGCATATCTGGTTCCCCAAACCTTCTCGGTCGCGTCACCCAATGCTTCCATTCCTCGATACGTGAAAACTGGAAATTCCTTATTGCCTAATTGCTTTAATTTTTGCTCTTCCGATAAAAGATGGTGCATTTCAATTTCGGTATCCGACCTCACTGCTGGGCTAAAACCCACAAAGGTATCGCCGCCCTTTACATCAAGGTTTCCCGTAATAGCACGCAGGATACACTGAAGTCTGATGGCAGACGTACTAGAGACTTGTTGATCTGTTATTGGTGACCACGGTATGGTCGACGGGCTGCTCGTTGCATACATCCTGGCAGCTTTCTGAATAAGTTCCGCGTCGACACCCGTAACGTCAGCCACACGATCAAGTGGATATTCATTGGCTCTTTTGACGAATTCATCGAACCCGACCGTCCAATGACGAACAAATTCTTTATCATAAAGTCCTTCTTCTATGATAACGTTCAACCATCCGAATGTCATTATCGCGTCAGTACCAGCACGTAGAGGCAACCATACATCTGCGACTTCAGCGTTTTCACTTTTCCTAGGATCCAATACTATTAATTTGGCCCCTTTGGCCTGGCGCATTCGAATAGATTTGTATTCCATTGTCCAACTATGGCGCCTGGGATCATGCCCGAATAAAACTATACAATTCGAATTTAAAATATCTGTCCGAGGATACCAGCCATAAACTAGCCGGTTAACAGCAGCAGTATTACCCATGCAATAGGCGACACCACTTATCCAATTTGGTGAGCCTATATGATTCATGAATCTCCTAGCTAAGCCACTATCTGATAAACCAGTGGCTCCACTCTGACCAACCGCGAACCCCTCCGGTCCATATTTGCTTATGACAGCCTTGAGTCTGTCAGCAATATCATCCATAGCCGTATCCCATGAGACTTCCTGCCAGTTTCCATCCCCACGTGCTCCAACTCTTTTTAAAGGCTTCAATAATCTACTCGGATGCGCAAACGATTTAGGCGCATAAGCACCTTTCATACAAAGCACGTCTTTCAGTAATGGATGATCACGGGTAGTAACTTTAATAGCTTGCCCTTCATCCACCTTAACTGCGACTGGACAAAAGCCATCGCAACTAGTGCAAACGACATTTTTTAATGCAGAATTCTGCAAAATTTCCGATTGCGTCTGGCCATCTGGCATATCTTGTTCCCCCGAGTAAAAGCCCCTTTTATATTCATGATAAAAATTTCAATTTAAAACACAAACAAAAAATCTGGATAACGCCGATGTGATC
>CAJWEI010000150.1 GCA_913031285.1 uncultured Alphaproteobacteria bacterium
AAGGCTCGCGGCCTTTTCGGTTGACTGGTTTTGGTCAACAGTTTGCGCATAATATCGTGCCAATTTTACGTGGAATTGATGAGCTTGAAGAACTTGCCAGAGCTTCCCTTGAAAACCCAATCGGTGTTCTAAGGATTGGTGTAATCTCAACAATTGCCCATATTTATTCCCGCGTGTTATTCGTAATTTGTCGGATAATTTTACAGATGTTACGCTCAAGGTCTTAGAGGCTATGACATCAAATTTGATCGAGGGTGTTGTAGAAGGGCGTTTGGATATAGCCATTGTAGCTCTTTCTATATCGGAAGTCTTACTGACGGAACACACTCTTTTTCGCGAAGACTTTGTTTTAGTACGCCCTTTAGAAGACGCTGGGAAACCTGTCCCAAATCCTGAAAAGCTAAAAGAAATGAGGTTATTGTTGCTTCAAGAAGGGCATTGTTTCGAGATCAAGCATTGGAATTCTGCAATATTTCAGAGCCTGTCTCCCACGATTTAATGGATGGCAGTTTGTTATTGACACTCGTGCAAATGGTAAGTTCGGGAATTGGTGTAACTTTAATCCCTGAAATGGCGGTAGATGTTGAGACTTGCGCGGCCACGGTGGTAACGATGCGCTTTGATGAACCTGCGCCTGCGCGCACAGTTGGTTTGATTTGGCGTAAAAATAACCCATCAGAAAGCCATTTTCTAAGGATATCTGACGTCATTAAAGACGCTTATACAATGGAGTGATGCAAATCGTGAAGATGCACTTTAGCGAACGATCTTTTATCATGGTTTGCCTAAAGCTATCTTTTGCGAAGCTTGGAGTTGCAATTCAGTGATGATCGAGTTGCTTAAATAAAACTGTCTGGCATTGAGGCTTTTTTAAGCGTTACATATTCAGCAAGTGACTCTGAGATAGCTTTATCTAAAGTGGGCTGTTTGTAATTCTTAATCATAGATTCAACAAGTTCGGAGGCCAGCGCTACGGTGTCTCGGGCACCTTCTTCCTGCCATGTTTCAAATGGCTTATAGTCAAGTAAATTGGTACGCCAAAATGCAGTTTTGAAATTTGCTTGCGTGTGGGCGCACCCCAGATAATGCCCACCTGGACCAACTTCGCGAATGGCATCCATGGCTTGACCGTTAATATCTGTTTCAATGCCTTTTGCTAAGTGATGTAAAATACCCAGCTGATCGGCGTCCATTACGAATTTTTCGAATGATGAGACTAGGCCACCTTCAAGCCAACCACACGAATGAAGCATGAAATTCACACCACCAAGTAGAGCCGCATTTAATGTATTCGACGATTCATATGCTGCCTGCACATCAGGCAGTTTGGAACCGCACAATCCGCCACCCGATCGGTAAGGCAGGCCCAGCCTTCGGGCAAGTTGACCTGCTCCATAGAGGATATGGCTGGCCTCAGGAGTTCCAAAAGTAGGGGCTCCTGAATTCATATCGATTGATGCAACGAAAGCTCCGAAAATTGCTGGAGCACCAGGGCGCACAAGCTGGGAGTAGGCAATACCTGCGGTAACTTCTGCCAGGACTTGTGTCAATGTGCCCGCAACTGATACAGGCGACATTGCCCCCCCTACAATAAAGGAAGATACGATACAGGCCTGATTGTTTTTTGCGTACACTTCCAAAGCTCCCATCATCACGTCGTCAAATGTCATTGGTGAGTTGACATTGATAAGCGATGTCATGACCGTATTGTTCTGAACAAAATCGTCGCCAAATAAAATTTCGCACATGCTGACGCTGTCTTGAGCGCGGCTTGGTTCTGTTACTGAACCCATGAATGGTTTATCGGAGAGCGTCATGTGTGCGTGCAGCATATCTAAGTGTCGTTTGTTAACGGGCACATCTGTCGGCTCGCAGACTGTCCCACCGGAGTGATGCAGCCATTTTGACATATATCCCAACTTCACAAATTTTTGAAAATCTGAAATCGTGGCGTAGCGCCTCCCACCGGCTGCATCACGTACAAATGGAGGACCATAGACCGGTGCACAGACAAGTGACTTACCTCCAATCTCTACATTGCGTTCTGCATTACGCGCATGCTGAGTGAAACAAGGAGGAGCCGTAGCGCAAAGTTTGCGTGCAAGGCCTCTTGGGAGATGTACTCTTTCGCCATCGATCGTGGCTCCGGCGTTCCTCCAGCGCTCTAATGCCGCTGGGTTATTGACAAAATTGACGCCGACCTCTTCCAATATGACTTCAGCATTTTTTTCAATTATTTCTAAGGCCTCTTCGGACAGAGTCTCGAAATTAGGAATATTGCGTTCGATATACTTGGCTGTTTCAATTTTGATTGAGCTTCTTTCGGCCCGCCTCGCAACGCCACCACCGCCTCGGGTTCTTCTGCGTGCACTAACTTCAGTCATCATATGCTCCTTCAAATCGGCAGCCAGTTGCTTTTCGACCTTAATCCTATTTCATATTGCCAAAAAAGAGCGTTGCTGTTTGCGCCTCTTGAGATGGAAATACGACATTACAGGGTAGTCAAACTTTTTGTTATTTTTAAACCTGACATATTGGGCCAAGTGTTGCACTCTGCGTCTTTCCATCATACCACCCATCCATGACTAATCTAACTAATGACCGCCTTCTTATTATCGATTTCGGTAGCCAAGTGACGCAGCTTATTGCCCGACGCCTGCGTGAATTAAACGTTTATTGTGAGATTTTTCCATATCAGCGCATCTCTGATCAATTGATACAAGACTTTTCACCCAAAGCGATAATTTTTTCTGGGGGTCCGGCCTCAGTTATGGAAAAAAACAGCCCTCGTCCGCCCCAAGCTGTATTTGAGCTTGGAGTGCCAATTTTGGGAATTTGCTATGGTCAGCAGGTAATGATGGAAATGCTGGGCGGCAAAGTTGAGCGCGGTCACGGTACGGCAGAGTTTGGCCGAGCATATGTAAAGTCATGCCAACAAAATCTGGATATACTGGAGAATTGGTTTGAGGGTGATCATGAACAGGTCTGGATGTCTCATGGTGATCATGTAAGCCAGATCGCTCCGGGCTTTCAAGTTTACGGAACATCGCCCAATGCGCCTTTTGCAATCATAGCGGACACGGATCGAAGATTTTATGCTGTACAATTTCATCCAGAGGTGCATCACACACCGAACGGAAAGAAACTTTTTGAGAATTTTATTTGCATAGCTGGCTTTAGTCGTGATTGGACAATGGGCGCCTATCGGGAGCAGGCTGTAGAGGCGATCCGCCAAAAGGTTGGTGGCAAGAAAGTCATCTGTGGCTTGTCTGGTGGTGTTGATAGTTCGGTCGCCGCTTTACTTATCTACGAGGCGATCGGAGACCAACTAACGTGTGTTTTTGTGGACCACGGGCTACTGCGCAAAAACGAGGCAGTAGAAGTGGTAACAATGTTTCGCGATAACTACAACATACCATTGATCCATGCTGAGGAAGATGAGCTATTTCTAGGCGCCCTCGAAGGTCAGTCAGATCCAGAAATTAAACGTAAAATCATTGGTGGCTTATTTATCGATATATTTCAAAAATATGCCGATCAGATTAACGGCGCAGATTTTTTGGCCCAAGGTACTCTTTATCCAGATGTAATAGAATCTGTCTCGTTTAGCGGTGGACCCTCTGTGACAATAAAATCCCACCACAACGTTGGCGGCTTGCCTGAAAAAATGGGATTGAAGCTTGTTGAACCGCTGAGAGAGCTTTTTAAAGATGAAGTTCGCGCCCTTGGCCATGAATTGGGGCTTCCGGAAAGTTTTATCGGCCGCCATCCATTTCCTGGGCCAGGCTTAGCGATAAGGTGTCCTGGCAAAATCACTCGGCAAAAGCTTGATATCCTGCGAGAGGCAGACGCTGTCTTTATCGATCAGATCCACAAGCATGGACTTTATGATGATATTTGGCAGGCTTTCGTCGCCATCCTTCCCGTAAGAACCGTCGGAGTGATGGGGGATGGGCGCACATATGATTTTGCATGCGCTTTACGAGCCGTTACGTCGGTCGATGGTATGACTGCGGATTACTACCCTTTCTCGCACGAGTTTTTGGGAGAAACAGCAACCCGAATTATAAATGAAGTTAAAGGCATAAATAGAGTTACATATGACATCACTTCCAAACCACCTGGAACCATTGAGTGGGAGTAGTGTCTAAAACGTAAGTAATTGTTTATAAACAGTTTTTATTAGTATAATACTTACAAACTACTTACATACAAAAGATTATAGTTATTGATTTTGTTGAGTTTACTTGTTATAACTTACAAACAAACTTACAAACTCTGTGTACTATTACACTTCATAGGCAAATGGCAGAAGATAACGAAACAAAAATATTAGGCAATAAAGCAACCATATATACCAACAAGTTTGGTATGTGGCAGTTTAGGCTTTGGCTTGCTAATGAAAACAAATACGTACGTAAATCGCTTAAGACTAAAGAAAAGACATTGGCGATTGAACGAGGCGAAGAGTTATATATTGAAATAGCACATAACTGTCATAAAGCAGTTCCATTAAATATTATAAAACATGAAAATTTTAAACAGTTCAGAGTAAGAGCAGAACATATTCCTAAAAATAAATTTATTTACTATTTTTAATTAAAATCTTTTATCTTTTATCTTCAATTTATA
>CAJWEI010000151.1 GCA_913031285.1 uncultured Alphaproteobacteria bacterium
CAGAAGACATCTCCAAAGCTCAAGCAATGGCTCGAGAGTGTATGAACAGCAACTACCAAGATTGCGGATATTAACCCCATGCGCACCATCCTGATAACAATGGCACTGATCGCGACCCTTGGCACACAGTCGGGGACTTAAGTTAGCCAATGCTAATTGCATCCAGAAATCTATCTGTTTTATATCAAATTTAGGAGCTATACGATTTTTGTTGATGTTAGATCCGCCCGCCTGTTTTTTTGATGTGGTTGGAGAAAGCCTAATGCTGCAACACCTGATATGGCACAGCGTCCAACGTTGATCTTGCTGCAAGGTGGTCCCGGCTATGACCATTTAACGTTGCGCCCCTATTTTGATCGCTAGAGCGATACAGATCAATTGATTTATCTGGATAATCGCGGCTTTGGAGGTTCAACAGGCGAAAAAGAAACTTGGTATCTAGATCAATGGGCTGACGACCTTGGAGTATTTTGTAATACTTTAGGCATTGTTTCGCCAGTTGTCTTGGGACAATTTTTTGGAGGAATTATGGCTATTCATTATGCGGTACATCATCCAACAGAAGTGTCGAAATTGATCCTTTCCTCGACGGCTGCGCAGTTTCGTCTGGATGAGACTGTAAAAATGATGAGCCAGCTTGGTGGGGACAACGCTGCAGAGATAGCCCGTCAATTTTTTTCCAACCCATCCCAAGAGGCCTATGATACTTATGGCGACGTCTGCCTACCGCTTTACAGTAAACCTAACGCGGCAGCAGCAGGTACTTTTCGTGAACGAGCCATCGAGCGCCCTGAAGTAGCTCTGCATTTCTTTGCCGATGAAATGGGTCTTATGTATACGCTTGCCAGATATGCCAGAGGCCCAATGGAACGGTCAGAGTTGAAGCGGATCATGCATTCGTGGCCTATTTTGATGAAACAAACAACAGACCCATGGGCAATGGGTTTTGCTGCTGAAATTTGGGAAAAGTCTGCTGATCCTATGTGGCTGCCGACTTTAAAGCAGGCCCATTTTATGAGGCAGCTTAATAGAGAGATTAGTAAAGAGGATGATAATTTCGACCTCATTGAATGATGGTGAAGATATTATTGTCCTCACGCGTTCCTTGATACTAGACGGTATTATGACGGTGGCAGTATTATTGTAAGGCATACCACGGGGCTGGATCACATGCCAAAGGCAGTCTGAAAGACCGAAGCCTGATCCACGGCACGCACAATAGGTGTCGAAAGTAGCGGTTGACTGAAGGCGTATGTGCGCGACCTTTGGGCGTTGACGCGACGGCTCACTCAGAGGGTAAGGTGTCAAGCGCATGGGGACTACCCGACCTAAATGGTGGGGCTAGTCGTCCTATGCGCCTTGCTCGGGTCTTCTCAGAGGATTGAAAAATTTGTTTCGACAGTAGTTTTCGTATCATTGACTAAAAAAGTTATAGTTAAGTTTTTTGGTCTGTTCAAAAACCAACCATATTTTTAACGGTATAGGCGTTGCACCATTGCAAATTTGCGCTTTGTACAGCTGAACTCCTTAATTCCATATTTCTTTCGGAAGAGGGAGCAGTTCTGATACCTAAAAATGATTGATGTGAAGGATACCAAACGCCAAGGACTTCATCCAAATCTTGATTGCCAACAACTTGACCGTTTACCTTTGTTTGCCAAAGAATTTTTCCCTCAACTTCGTCAACAAGTCGATTGATGCTTATCATATATTTTTTATACAATTCACCGTTTGGAAACCCTGCAGAGGCAGTATATTTGTTCAGGTTCAGCATAAAAACTGGACCATCTTCACTCGATCCAGCTATACGCTGCATTTTTTCTATAGTTTCAGCATTAACATTTGGTAGTTCACTCATTGTAATGTCCTTAAGTCAAATCTCACCTTCACAAAAAGAGCCAAACGGTACAAGAGATTTTAGTTTCAATCAAACACTATATCTGAGGACATTTCGCAATGCGAAGGAGGTAAACTTCGCCAGACCGCTAAGCAATCCAATGATCTGTCCAATCATGAACTAGCTTTCATTGATGTTGGGAAACGAGTTGGTTACGATTTGGGAAACTGCAAATAAGAGGAAAGAGAAATGAGCCTACAAAGTTTAATGCAAGGAATATTTGATAACTGGGATAAAGAGGCTTTTAAGGCTGCACATCATCCAGATTATATGTTCATTCGCGAATTTGAGATGGTCACCTTGGACGATCACGTCGAGACAATCGATGGTCTAATGCAGAAAGGCTACGACGTTCACAAAAAATGGACATTAATCCACGAAAATGACTACGTTTCAGAAGTTCGCTGGGAAGAGAATGACGAAATAGTTACCCATTGTATTTTGAAAAAAGACGGATTGCACTGGCGTGGCTTTGTAAGCAGAGACCCTAAAAAGAAAGTAGCCTAGTCATTTCTTAGTTCCAGAATTTGATTTCTTTTTTGAGGAACTCTGGGAACAAGTAGGCTTCGATGTTTTGATTGTATTTGTAGAGCCTTTCGGTCGCCCACGTTTGACCTGTGGTTTCGATTTCTTTGGCGAAGTATTTACAGCGAATGATGTCCCTGAACGCAGGCGTCCCACTAGTCTCGTAAGGAAAGACACCATTTAAGACCATCAAGATAAAGGTGAGAACCATTTTGTTGTGATGCTCCGTTTGTACCTCTGTCAGTCTTGGCTTATTTGTTCATCCAGATGCCAACGCAACCTGTCAGTGCGCCCATGCAGACGCTAAACAATGCAGCTGCCTCTGTGATCTTTTAAAAGTCACGCGGGAGGCTCAGATACCTATGCAAGGCCTTATAAGTGAGGATCTTCACAACCATCATGATGATACGCGGGAAGATTTTATATTCGGCAATTATGGTAGTGGGTATTTTTTCCTCTATATGTTTTAATTAGGCAGGGAGGCGATATAAATGGACATGTTTTCAGCAACAAACCGCGAAACCTATGATAATCGTAAAGATATGGTCGCAGAAAAATGGGCTGAGTATGAGAAGGATAAAAACCCCGTGCATCTGGCATCCATATGCCGCGAGCTATCTTTTTTTGATCATCCACAAGTTGGGGAGGAAATTGCACGATTGCTATTGGCTAATTTTTATCAAGAATTAGACCAATTAATTGAACCATGCCCTTAACCTGCACTGCGTATAATCAGCATCAGTCCAACCAGCGCAGGTAGGCAGATTAGAAAAAGCAGTACCCTTGCTACCCACTCGATTATCTTTTGCTTGATTTCGATCCGACGAGACTCATGCTCACGCTTTAAGGAAACATACCTAACGCTTGGTAAAAGCCAGCTTAGTGTTACCAAGCGTTAAGTTTTGGCATTAGGAACTTATGGGATTATGCTGAAAAGCGTCTTTTTTTGTTCTGAACCTGACACTCTGTAAGCCCGCATAAAGTATAATTTAGAAAAGGTGCTAGCATAGTCGGCCGATGAATCACGTTGATATAAACTTTGGTGGTTTTTCAAGCCAGCAGGTGTATCATAACGCTCTACTATGACATAATAAACGTGGCCGCTGGTTGGGTTGCTCTTGGTAATTGTTAGGCTGTCAAGTCCCATGTCCTCTTCGCCCATAGGGTGTGTTTCTTTAATCCAATTACCCCATTCAATTAGGCCCTTATCCACTTCTTCCACTTTATCCAAAGGAACTTTAAGAACAGCTCCCCAGTTTGTTGTGGGGATATCAGAAGCCAAGCATGCCGAACCGATAGTGATTGCGGTTACGGCGGCTGTAAAAAATCTAAACATATTCAATTTCCTTTTATTGGGTGTCTTACCATTATTTTTTATACCGATAAGTTTAATAATTTATATGGTTTCCCAACGTCAACTTTTTCAGCATAGCGAAAGAATGCCGTTCTCTTGAATTAACCTTAATACTCAGCCTGCAATCTGCTATAATTAACCCATGAAAAACGGTCGAAATACGGATGGGACTTTCTCCAAAGGAAATACTGGCAGACCCAAAGGTGCTAGGAACCTAAAGACAGTTGCTATTGAGAGCCTTCTAGAGGGTCAAGCAGAAGCCTTAACGCAAACTGCTATATCCAAGGCGCTTGAAGGGCAATACTGTAGCCCTGCGCCTGTGTATGGACAGGATTATGCCTCAACGCAGAGATAACTATATCAATTTGGATTTGCCAAAAATTAGCGAGCCTCGTGATTTAATAGAAGCTGTTGGCTGTGTTATTAATTCAGTCCAGACAGGCAACCTAACACCCACTGATGGCAGCAAGGTTATGTCGCTATTAGAGAGCTGTCAGAAAGTCTTTGAAACTGTTAAACTTGCTGAACGGCTAGATGCACTTGAAGAGCGGATAACTACGAAATGAAGGCACGGCTAGTCAGATTGGAAAAACGGCTAGAAAAGCCACTTGCGACAGACACGAACCTGACACTTGAGAAAAATGGAAATGGAGAGGCCTATTTGGCGCGTTTGAATTCAATACAGATTGATCGTCTTGCTGAACAAACAGAAAAAGAGTTTGTTGAAGTGGCCCAAATTATAGCATTGCAGTAAATTATATTGGGGGGCCAAATGGGGGGCCATAAATAAAATAAATGTGTAATTTATTAAAATTACTGTATAAATACTGAAATAGTGGC
>CAJWEI010000152.1 GCA_913031285.1 uncultured Alphaproteobacteria bacterium
CTGCAACCCTTAAAAGGCTTTATGTGAAGGAAGAGGCATAAAAGACCCGAAGCAATGTCCGATATAGTTAAAGACTCACTGCCAGCCATCCCTGAGACAGCCTTTGGCGATTCTGGGGCAGAGACCGGTACCGCGCACAAGCAGAAAACGCGAATCCAGATCACCAATGAGGCGAAAATCCTGGAGGCGGCGCTGGAGGTTTTTTCCAAGGATGGGTTCCGTGGCGCTACGCTAGACCGAATTGCCAGCGCGGCAGAAATGTCAAAGCCAAATCTTCTGTATTATTTCAAGAACAAAGAAAAAATCCATATTGCTTTACTCACTGGTCTTCTCGACGTCTGGCTAGCCCCTTTGAGTGAAATCAGCGCAAATGGAGACCCTACGGAAGAAATTGGTGATTACATCAAACGCAAACTAGAAACTTCACGAGAGTTCCCACGAGAGTCCCGACTATTTGCCAATGAAATTCTGGCTGGGGCACCGCATATCGGGGATTTCCTGCAGACTGAGTTGAAACAGCTTGTCGATAAAAAAGCCGAGATTTTGCAACGTTGGGTTGATAATGGTCAATTGGCACCCTGTGATCCGAGGCATCTGCTTTTTGCCATCTGGTCAACTACACAGCATTACGCTGACTTCAGTGTCCAAGTAAGACATGTTCTTGGGCTAGAATCTGGAGATAGCAGCTATTACGAACAAGCAACGCAAATGCTTGAAACGCTATTTTTAAGTCAATTAATAAGGGGGCCGATAAAGGCTAACCAAACCTGATGCAAAAATTTAGTCTCTTCTATTCGAGCACTCAGTTCTAAATAGATTTATATCGCACCAGTATTGTTTTATATGGCAACGTAATTTTGTTTCCCCTGTTCATTTTTCTACAAATGATTTCTCTAAAACAAAATCACCCTGAACACTGCCAGAGCCCTCTATACAGCCAAATTTTTCTTGAAAGTACGCTTTTAATTCTAAATTCATTGCCATAGATCCACAAATCATCACACTATCTTTTTCTTTGTCAAACAATGACACTCCAGTCCTCTTATAAAAGTCTCCATTATATATCGCGTCAGTGATCCTTCCTCTATTTGCGTACTCTTCTCTGGTCACCGTTGGGTAAAATACAAATTTTCCCTGCGTGATTTCTCCCCATGTGTCGTGTTCGTTCAGGTTTTCTAAAAGATCTTTGAAAGCTAACTCATTGACATACCGAGCGCCCCAAATAAGTATCACTTTATCGTAACGTTCGTAGGTTTCCAAACCTCTTACTAGGCTCATGAAGGGAGCCACACCAGTCCCCGTTGCTAACATGTAGAGGTTTCTCCCAGACTTCAGATTATCCATCACGAGAGTGCCCACCGCCTTTGAATTCGTAATTATTTCGTCACCAATTTTAATATGCTGTAGTCTACTTGTTAATGGGCCGCTTGGAACCTTGATTGAAAACCATTCTAAATGTTCTTCATAGTTTGGCGAAGCTACTGAATAGGCTCTCAGTAAGGGCTTTCCGTCTACTTCTAGCCCAATCATTAAAAATTCACCGTCACGGAAGCGAGTTCCACTGTCTCTTGTTGTTTTGAAGTGGAATAGGTTTGCGGTGTGATGTTTCACCTCTAAAACTTTTTCTTTGACGAATGCCATGGGATAATATGCTTTCAGTAAAATCTCGTGATCAAGTCCAGGTTGCGCTCCGACATTACCAATAACATTGCCCCAACGATTTGAGACTTCACCACACGGCAACGGAATTCTCGCTTACACTTATTTTGGAAAACAATGGGCAGACATAAGCAGTCTAAAAAACCAACACGTTTTTTTAAACATAAAAGAGCATGAAGCTCAAACAATATATTAAAGAGCGACACCCGCCTTAAACACTTTTGAGTCCAAACTCCAAGATCAGTTCCACACAGGCCCGACCAGCTTATGAGGCTAACGAGTATCCACCGTTATAACTACCACTCTTTCTTCGAACTTTTGAATGCTCCACGATACGCTCGCGAGCTACGCCTCGAAATTCTTCAATCGACGAATATCCTTTGCGTTCCAGAAAATCGTTGAGATCATGCTTCAACTCTCGAATCAAGTCCACCCCAACGCCGCCGCTACCCTTCTCTTCCATTGCAGCTGTGCATACCTGAAGATTTCCTGCCCCATGCACAATAAAGTTGAAAGCTTCTCGAAAGCCTCTTATTCCGCCGATCCCTGAAATGGCTCTATCTGGAAACGCTTTGGAAATATCTGACACACGTTGTAGGGCTTGATGCAGGATTGCTAAACCTCCCAATCCACCAGAGGTGACCAGGCCGTCAACCTCCACCTCAAATTTCATCGTTTCTGGATCCATCAACGGTAGGGAGGGAAAAGTGTTGCAAAGTGATATCGATGACGCACCAGCCTCGTATGCTGCGCCGGCCGCATCAACAAGCTTCGCGGTCGACGGCGTAAGCTTAACCCATATCGGTACATCAACGGCACCAGTCACAGCGTTTAGGATAGATCGTATAATGTCCTCATCGTTGGCAATATTGGCACCCATATCCTTTCGGTCCATATGGGGACATGACATGTTCAACTCTATTGCATCGCAACCCACATCAACGCATGCTGACGCAAGTTTACGCCAATTTTCCATCTCGTCATCATTACCTGCTCCGGCCATGATCGACGCAATAACCATGCGGTCGGGGTAATTTGCTTTTATTTCTTTTAAATCAGGCAGCCAAATATCAAGCGGTTGATCAGAAATCAGTTCCCAATTCCATGATGAGTGCGACACAGTATCTTTCCGCTTCATCCGCGACACGTAGGGTTTTATATCGCTAGCACGCTGATATATTGTTTTAGGCCCAGCAACGTTTTCTACAGGGTGCAGACCAATAGTCTTAGTGACGACGCCACCCCATCCAGCGTCAAAAGCTCTCATAATTTTGCGTTTACTTTCCGTCGGTGGAGCCGAAGCCAAAATGAAAGGATTTACGAAATTCAGTCCGGTAAACGTTGTTGCAAGTTTTTCCATCACCTAACCCCTATGCCAGCTCGTTTGAAAAATCCCAATGATATAATGCCCATTGACAAACGTATGTACAATATTTTTTTACCAAATGATAAAATTTATTTAGTGAAGCCGTTTTGAAGATCTTTTTAACAAGCACACGCCCACCCTTTTAGAGCAGGCATTTGAACATTCTAATGAACACCTTAAAGTATAAACCCTCCTAAAAGCTGTGGCTTTCAGGCTTTGCATCTGGCACGGCGCGCTGGGTTGAAGTCTTTTGTTTTTCGTTAATTGCCTGGCACAGCACGCAGGACGCTGTCATCGTTGGTCATCTTCTGACCCTCAGAATGACAGGGTTGATCCTTACCGCTTTATTTTTTGTTAACTTTGGCGGTAACTATTCTGGGCAACGCGTAATGCTTTTTGCACTCCTAGCTTGCTCTCTCGACTCCCTCACGGGATTAGTTTTTTGCCTGGCAGTCGCTAATTTTCTGACAATATATGGACCAGCCGCCAATCTAGTTGCGTTGCGTTCATATCGTTTTGTTCAGGCGCAATGTGGTCAGTTGATTTTAGTTTCCGACGCCGAATGCTTGGAGACAAGCCTGCCAAAAAAACCTGGTAAGTGCAGGCATATCTTTTGATGTGATACCGAGCCATGCGACACGGTTGATCGCTATGCTGATTAGTGCCGCTATTTTGACATCAGGAGGCATCTTGGTCTTGTTCGCATTTCTTGGCATCAATTAGGCGATGTCTGGCCATTTCCTAATTGGAACACCGGACAGCAAATATGCGAGTGAAAAACTCCCTGCAAAGGAGGTGTCGCAAAAGCGCGAAACAGTTTTTCGCTAATCCTGGTCCTTAGCCTAACACCTATTTTCAACATTTTTGTTTTGCCATACTTAGCTTTAATTGCACCTTTTTTTGCTTGAGTGGTTTTCTGCAGGAGGATTACTTTTAGGCTCTTTTATCGCAATAACCGGCTTTGGTGCGCTGGCTGGCGGCATTGCCCTTGTGTTGGTTAATCCAGTTAAAAGGCTTTTGATATTTGCATCCACTCGGTCACGCCTATTATTGGCGCTTTTGCTTTTAACTAAAATAGAAAATTTGTTTTTGGTGACTTGCCGGTTATTTTTTGCTGAGATGCTTACGTCATTGTATTCAGTAGTGCAAAGCTCCATAATTTACCTGCACTCCAGTCTCTCACTCCAATCTTCAACATCAGTCTCCTGACTGTTGGCATTGGTATCAGATTGTTTGACACTCTCAGCGTAAGCTGGCTCGCTCATAGCAACGACGTTACCAATGTCATTCGCTTGATGGCACTCGAGGGTTTAATTCTATTAATCTTCAGAATTTTAATTTTTGGTTTGAAGCATTTTGCAAATGGGAAGCCAAACTGAGGGCGACTCTTGGTTGAAGTATAGAATTTGGTTAAAATGGCCCATTCCGTTGGGATAAATTGGATGAATTCTGTGAAGAATGAGTTGAATTGCTCAACCCCTTTTCCTTTAGGGCTTAAGGTGCTATACGAGCTAACTATGCGGCGTTTGTGTAGTGGTAAGACCTTAGCCTTCCAAGCTAAAGACGCGGGT
>CAJWEI010000153.1 GCA_913031285.1 uncultured Alphaproteobacteria bacterium
GCTCCCAAATCCAACCATAAGTTCCCATAAAAAGTATTTAAAAACAATAGTTTAAATAGATATTTACTTGACGTGCATACTGCGTCTTGCTACTAGAATGCCAAGCAATTGCACGCTTACAGTTGCCCGGGACGACGCACCAACCTGATGGCGGCGGTTTAAGACGATCAAAGTTATGCATTCTTATTGCGTGTCAGTGGTCGCATTTACTGCAACTAATTAGGAGTTCTGATAATGGAATTTATGTCTCGTGGCGACGTTTTAAAACTTTTCGACATTAGCGTATGGACGCTTCGCAGGTGGCAGAACGAACGCCAGTTTCCAGATGCAATTGCCGCATCAGGAAAAGTCAGAATGTATCGTAAATCTGAAGTGGAGGACTGGCTTGAGCAGCTAAGAGAAGCAGCCTAACGGCTAGCTTCAAACCAGTCTCATTTACCAAGGCAATTCCAAAATGAAAGGAGCTATGTTATGGCTGCTAATGAAATCTCTTTGCCTGATGCAAAGTTACACATCCAACTTTTGGCACGTTCACATCACAAATTAAAACAGCCTGCTGAGCTTGAAATTCGAGCAATTTGTGAAGGACAGCCGATACAAAGTAAACGCTTTAATCCAACAAATCCAGCTTCGATTGAACAAGCACTTAAGTTTAGTGAGTTTCAAAATGATCTGAAAAAAAATATATACATCACACCTTCGCCTATAGTTGCAGAGGGCAACCCAAATTCAGCATGTAACGATACTGACGTTATGGCCGCTACCCACTTTTATGTTGATGCAGATGATGAAGGGGCCGCAGAAAACCTAATCAAAGAGTGGAAGGAACCCGCAGATTTTATTGTGGTCACTGGAGCAGTTCCACACCTGCGCCTTCATAGCTACTGGGAACTCGATCAACCAACGACAGACATTGAAAAATGGCGTCAACTTCAGCAATTTTTGATTGATGCCCATAGTTGCGACCAAGCGATCAAAAATCCTTCACGGGTGATGCGATTGGGCGGCTTTCTAACTCACCCTTCCAATAAAAAACAAGAACGTGGCTATGTCGCTGAATTAGTAAAACTCTACTACCAAGGAGAATACCATGATTTCCTTTGATCAAATGATGCAGCTCTATTCGTCAAAAAAACCTGATGACTTACTTAGCGCCAAAATAAACCATTTCATAAGCTTAAATACAACGCCCCAAACAAGTAAACCGTTGGACCGTGTAGTGGCCTCTCAGGCTGTAATGAGTGGCGATCAATGGCATAATAATATGCTTCGACTTGTAGCCAGCTGGGTTGCCAAAGGAAATACTGACACAGAAATTCATACACTTGCGGCGCCCCATACATTAGCAGGCTATACGATTCAGCAAACTCAGCAAGATGTTCAGACAATGATCAATGGGGCGAGAAACAAAGGCTTTGCGCCTGAAGTCAGCGCGGTTAGTAAAGAACGGCCGCCTTTGCTGGAGCACATAAAAAACATAACTTTGACCGCCCCACAGTATCTGATCGACGGCCTTATTGAAGAACAGTCCTTGAGCCAAATGTTTGGTGATCCGGGGTCAGGCAAATCATTCATGGCAATAGATGCGGCTTGTTCCATTGGGTCAGGCAAGGACTTCCATGGACGCCCTGTAGCCCGTGGGTTTGTTGTGTATGTGGCCGGAGAAGCCCGTAAGGGCGCTATCAGGCGTATGAACGCTTGGGCCATAGCGCATTCAGTTCAGCTTGCTGATATATCCCTGTACGTCAGCAGAACGGCTGTCGGTATTCGCAATGACCATCAACTGGACGAACTAAAACAGGAAATTCATGCAATTGCAGATGAGTTTGGCGAACCTGCACTGATCATTCTTGATACACTTGCTCGCAATTTTGGGGATGGTGATGAAAACATTGCTGCGGACATGTCTGGATTTATTGCCAAAGTCGATGGGCTAAATGATGAGTTCAACTGTGCATCGCTAATCATTCACCATTCTGGACACGGTGACAAAGATAGAGGTCGCGGCTCAAGTTCATTAAAGGGCGCACTGGACAGTGAATACAGGATTTCCAAAAGTGACGATCGCATCAGAATGACCTGTACAAAAATGAAGGATGAGGAAGAGCCTGATCCATTGTTGTTTTACCTAATCCCGGTAGATATGGGCAAAGATGCGAAAGGCAAATCCATAACTAGCGCAGTTTTGGAATTTCGCGGTGCGGGTGTTCCTGAGAGCGCGCGATTAACCGACAACGAAAGACTTGGGGTCACAACTTTCAAAGAGGCTGTTGCAGAACTTGGACACAGCACGCTGGACCTAAATCCACCGCAATTGCATTTGGAACAATGGAAAACAGCTTTCTACAGACGTTCTACTGCACCAAAACCTGATAGCAAGAGAACAGCATTTAACCGAATTAGACAGGGTTTGCAGAATAAAGGGTGGATCATTGTCGACAATGACGTCTACACCCTGACAGCCCGGACACCCGGACAAAGTCCGGACAAACAGGACTTAGACCGGGGGCCTCTGGATCAGCAGGACCCGGACGGACAGGACACCCCCTATAGGGGTGTCCGTTGTCCTGCACCGAGGTATGAAAAGATACCGTGTTCACGATGTAATTTCTTTCCAAATTGCGATTATCGTATCTTCAAGATCAGAAACTTTTTCTACTGACAATTCATTTTCAATAAGAATGTTTTTCCAGTTTTCTGGGATCGAGTTTTCATACAGAAAGCTACCCTGTGCTATTCGTGCGCGCCGCCCCTCATAAACATAGCCAACTTGACGTAGGTTTTTTGCAATTGCATTCACCGCTTGAACCAGCTGTTTATTAACGTGTTCCAGAATGTAAACATCCTTCCCTTTTTTACCCGGTATTTGAGTTCGATAATATAGCTTGCAGATATATAACTGACGCTTTTTATCGTACCCTACGGCACTTTCTTTAGCGTAGTATGATTTTGGAAAATATTCCTCAAAACGTTTTAGAACCTTTGTTTTTGCCTCTTGAAAGGGAATATTTTGAGCGATGAGCCTATAGAAATAATCACGGGCTGAGATGGCTATCTCTAGGGTAGAAAAACCTCCAATATGTAAATCATTAGGTCCAACTACTCGGAATGGCCTATTTATGACCCTTGGGTTTTTTTCGAACCAAATATGATCATGCCCAGTTGCAGTTTCCCAATCAATGGTTTCGCCGTCTAATTCAGTTTCGTATCGGATAGCGGCTTTTCTCGCTATTTCAATTTTTCTGGCAAGCGCGTATGGATTGTCAAAATAGAGGAGCTGTATAACCCGCACTGCCTTTTTCCCAGACAAACTAAAGACATAATTTGGACTTTCTTTCTGCACAGTTGATATTGTTAAAGCAATTTTGGTTTCAGTGAAAATAAAATCCTTTAGCTGTGACATCACTTTATAACTGCCGCTTACAGCACTTATAAAGAATCTTATTTGTTTTTCGTTCGGAATATCTTGGTGAAGACTACCATCACCATCAATGAAACCTGCCCAAAAAAAACGATTGTTGATTAAGTGAGGGCTTTTAACTTCAGCCGAAAATGTTTTTTGAGGCCCGATACCATACCTTATCAAGGCATGTTTTACCTTTTTATCCGAGAAGGTTACTAAAGCCTCTTTTTCATAATCTTTACAACGCTCTAGGGGCAAACCTAGATAAGCTCCAAATTTTTTAACATGCTCAAAATCTTTTATTCCCAGCTTTAACCGTATCTCATTCGTTGATGATGCAACAGTTCCGTCAGCCATAAGAAACCCCAACCAATAGGCAGCTTCGTCTGTTTTTTCAATCAAAGCGCCATGTCTGATTTTTGCAGTGCTCCTAGTTTTTCTCTTTTTTAGCAATTCAACAAAACTCCTAAGACTGCGCCGTTATTTTATGGCTCTTCCTGCAAAAGCTTGCGCCAAATTAAATGTTAACGATTAGATTCATCCAATCAACTGGTGACTGGATGTCAAAACGTTTTTAGGTACCCTAGCATTTATAATCCCCAAACTATCAGGACTATAAAACGGGCGCCCACACCCCCCTTTTCTTAGGATCTTAGACGCAACCTACACACCGGGTTCGACACGAACGGTGACCTCGGAAAAAAATATTATAAAAAATTAAACTGACTGCCCAACCTCTGGCGGTTAGTTAAATTTGTTATACTATAACACCACATAGGAGGCGTATAATGACATTAGTTAAAGGCAACGTTCGCATCGGGGTCCATACGCGCTTTGGACCCAACTGGCCGGGTAAAAGATGCCTAGCAAAGACCCGTCGGGGCACAGCCTGCCTGAGGCCCGCCCTGAAGAGCAAAACCCGCTGTCAGTTGCATGGAGGCAGATCCACAGGGCCTAAGACAGAAGATGGCATAGCGCGGCTTACAGCGGCTCGTACGACCCACGGCAAGTACACCAAGGACAAGCGTGCGGAAGCCAAGCGTCGGGCTGAAACAGGGCGTCG
>CAJWEI010000154.1 GCA_913031285.1 uncultured Alphaproteobacteria bacterium
TTGGGCGATCGACTTTGTGCACGATAAGCTTAGCAATGGGCGCAGCTATAAAATGTTCACGGTTTTAGATGAATATACCCGTGAGGCGTTCCGCGTGGCAGTGCGGTCCAAAATGAATGCGCATGATGTTTTGGACGCACTGCACCCACTGTTTATGAAACACGGCAAGTCAGAGTTTCTTCGCTCTGACAACGGCCCAGAGTTTATTGCCACGCATCTACAGGACTGGCTGAAAAGGATCGGCATCAAACCAATGCAAATCTATCCAGGCTCGCCATGGGAATGTGGAGGGATTAGAAAACAGTGTGAGACACTGTTTTCCCGACACATGATACAACGAGCGCTTTAATGGGAAATTGCGAAAAGAAGTGCTCAACGCAGAATGGTTCCACACCACAAGACAAGCCCAGGTCGCTATCAATGTGTGGCTTAGGCAATACAACCGTATCAGGCCGCATCACGCATTGAACATTCGCCCACATGTCCTAAAAATCTTATTACAAAACACTAAAATGAATGGGCGAATATAGGGGGCTGGATAAAACGATAATTCTTGCTTTTAGTATACAAAATAAACCGAAGGCTTTTTTGAACTTTCGTAGGATATTTTTTTAGATTATTACTTAAAAACTGAATATTTGTTCGGTTTTTAGGTTCAGACGCCGTACAATCTATTCTATCAGAGCTTTGTTTTAGCGCTTGGCAAGGGCATATCTCTCACCTTTCGCAAAAGATCAATAAAGCCTGTAACTTGATGTCGTGTAGTTAACAGGCCTTTGTCAGCTGTTGCCAAACTTGCATTCCCAACGGTACCGTCTGGGTTTAAGTCAGACGCAATCCAACCACGACTAATTTGTCCAACAGGGGGCACAAGATCTTTTTCTGCAGAGGATACAAAATTTGCAGCCTTGGACATATCGACACTGTTTGGTTTAAAATTTAGCATGAGAGAGGTTTCTACATCACCTCCATGGATCCCATATTTCCTTTCATCTGCAGTATACAAACCGTCTGGATGCCCGAAGCTACCCCATTGGCATTTCACTGCCAGCATACCCGACTCCACTCTAAGTTCACGTGCCAATATTGAAATAAGATCCAAATTACCTCCGTGACTATTAACGATCACTATCTTCTTAAATCCCGCACGAGCTACAGAAACGCCGATTTCTGTCCAAGCCAAAATAGCAGTAGCAGCCGTCAATGTTATGGTTCCCTCTGCCCAAAGGTGCTCATTGGATTTACCAATTTGCTGTATTGGCAAAATCCAAGGATCTAAATCATTTGGACAACTTTTGCGAAACTCATCAAGCATTCCATTCATGATCAAGCTATCGGTGCCAACTGGCAAATGTGGTCCATGTTGTTCAATTGCCGCGGTTGGCAATATTGCAATGGAATTATTTGGACTTACTGCTTCAAAGTCAGTCGAGCAGCGCAAATCCCAATCAAAAGGTCTTGTCAAATCTTCCTCCATAGTAACTTTTTCCCTATACTAATTTAGAATAGATTGTTTCACTTCCAGTTTTATTTAATGCGATAAATTAATCACGACCATCGCTCCGCTAAACTGTCTATTTTACAAGCAACTTTTTTAGGTGCGCACTCCAGCTTCCTTCAGTGTAACTATGCATTACATGGTGAACCAGATGGACAGTCTTTCAATTTAAAGGTAACACCCGGCAGGAATACTCTATCCAAAAATCTCTTAAAAATCGCAAGGTACCCAAAATTCCAAATTGGAAAATCGTGATCAAGGCCTCCGCTGCACGCAAACTATTAACGTAGGTTTGAGCGGGCAAGGTGTTTTCTGATATCGTGTGATAGTCACGGCGCTATTCAACCATCATTACTGGCTGAAAGCCTTTGTCAATGAAATCACAATCATTGATCTCCCATGCAAGATCAGTAAGCGCCTTTAAAACTGTACTGTGAACGGCCGCACTAAAGCTTTCAGAGCACGGATGAGCATAAATGATAAGGGCCCTCATTTCATATAGTTTCTGTTGGCTTGCTCATATCTGCATATGCATACATTTTGGAATAATTCCAATCAGGCAAATCCCACGAAATCATCTTTCCTGGATTGAGTAAACCTTTGGGGTCAGCCTCTTTTTTGAAATCTAGTTGGCGAAGGTCGGCATGTTGCCGCCCCCCCTCCTCTAATGTGTACCTATGCGGATTGAATATCAATGCACCCGCAGCCTCATGCGCTTCAACAATTTCATCGAGCCTTTTTTCGGTCGTAAACTTGACTAGCGTAAGTCCGGCAAAGCCAACCTTTCCATCATCCATCCGTATTGCTTCTAAGTGCTGAATAAGTTCACCTGGAAATGCTTTGCGCATTTTATTTACTAGCTTCTGATGGTCTGGGAACCCATAACGAACTTGTAGGTACGTAATATTTGGGTCGACTTTGAGGGCACGTAACGTGGTATGGTTCCAACCATACTCAAAAACAAGACCAGGCGAACGGTCCCAGTTGTGATTGTCGGAACGATATATAAGGTGTAAGTCATTATTTCGATTAAGCCAAGTCAAGACACCCTCCATACTGTGAGGTGCTACCATTAGACCGACTAGGTGGTCTTCCTTATCCACATATGGTGCTACGCGTTGGAAGTAGGATTTCGCCGTTGGAGCTTCGTAAACTGAAGCAATTTTGAGAAGAATACCATTTTCATTTGCCAACTCATCGGCACAATTCATCGCTCGATCCCAGTCTTTTGACACCACAAAGCAGTGGATCCAATTATAGGCAGGAGCAAGTGGCAGTTCTAATTCAGTAATAATACCATTGGTGCCATAGGCGTGGCTCACACGAGCCAGTTCTTCCCCAGTAAATTCCAAAACTCGAGGTTCTTGTTCCATAGTCACAACCCGCAGGCGTATGATGTTTCCGAGTTCACGCAAAGAACCCCATGTTACGGAGCCCACCCCACCGGAACCTCCAGCAATAAACCCGCCAACAGTTGCTGTCGCCCAAGTGGAAGAAAACATTCGCAATTCATGACCGCAGGCCGCAATGCAATATGCATCTACATCTTTCAGTAGGCATCCAGGCTGTACAATAACTCGCCCCGGTTCACAATGCGTGACTTTATTCATATGCTTAAGATGGAGAACACACCCGCCCCGCATTGGCATCGCTTGACCGTAATTCCCGGTACCAGCACCGCGTGTTGTAACCGCTACATCGTTTGCATAACAAACCTTCAAAATTTCTATAACTTCCGCCTCATCTTTCGGGCGTACTAAAAAATCCGCTACAAGATGGTCCAATCGCGACTTAAGCACAGGAGAATACCAAAAGAAATCACGAGAAGCGCTAGTTATAACGGTCTGCTTCTCTTCAACATCTAGATGAGACAGCGCAAGTTTTGCATCAACCACGTTTGCAGATTGTATCAATTAAAATCCTCCAAAAGTAAATCAAGCTCAGAGTAGCTTGGTAATGTACGGTCTATTGCAGTACCATTTCTAAGGACAATACGGTCCGACTGTGGTCGCGAATAAAGTTCATTCCAATTTCTGGCGTTAAAGATAACGAGGTCAGCGGTGGTTCCGTGCGCAAGACTTAAATCAGGAAAATCGCATACTTCTGCGGGCGTTTGAGAAAAACTCTGCACCCAATCAAAATCAGAATGATCGAGATGAGCTATTCGGGTTGCCGTACGCATAACTTCTAGCATATCCATATCGCCATACGCGAAGAAAGGGTCGCGTGTATTGTCAGAAGCAAAGCTGACATTGATTCCTCTGGCTTTCATCTCGTGAACCAGGGTTACCCCTCGTCCTCGCGGAGTACGACCAGCATGCCTATCCTGTAGGTAAAGATTACACATTGGAAGACTAACTACGTCTATTTTTGCTTTAGCCACTAAATCAAGTGTATCCATGGCAAGATTTTCTTCTTGCTGAGAAAGAGAGCAGCAATGACCCACTAAAGCACGCCCACAAAATCCAGTTTCCATGATGCATTCTGCTATAACGCGCAGAGTTTCTGAGCTTGCGTCCATGGTCTCATCGGTATGAAAATCTAGAGCTAGCTCTAAATTCCCAGCTGTTTCGAAGTGGCCAAGCAAAACTTTTTTTAAATTAGGTACTGGAAAAGACACCATCCCAAGTACCCCGTCAAAATTTGCCACTGTGGCAGCAATATCGAAGTATTCGGTCGTACCATAACTTTCGCAAGTTACAAGGCTTGCCATTTGCAATTCGACTTTGCTAGCCCACTTTTCGCGTAGTTCAGCAAAAACGGGCCAGCTGCGTTTATATTGACCATTCATTGAGTCCACATGAGTGCGTATTGCCCGCGTGCCGTGCGCATAAGCGCAGCGAATAGAGAAATCTGCTCTTGTGCGAACATCTTTTGAAGTCCAGTTTAAATGATCCTCCTGCACACTAGTAAGCGCACCT
>CAJWEI010000155.1 GCA_913031285.1 uncultured Alphaproteobacteria bacterium
TCTGTCTGCAAGAAATAGTGCCTCTTCGAGCTCAGCGGTAATGAATACCGTAGATAACTTAGTGTCCTCAAAAAGTTGCAAATAATATTCTTGCATCAATTCACGTGTCATAACGTCTAACCCACGGAAGGGCTCGTCAAGGATCATTACTTTCGGACTATTAACAAGCGCCTGCGCAAGTTCAGCCCTACGCATCATGCCTCCAGAAAGCTGGTTGGGATATTTGTCTTTAAATTCAATAAGACCAAACCTATTCAGTAACGTATCTGCCGATTCGATAGCATCCTTGCTTGAAATCCCCCGCGACAAAGGCCCAAAGATAACATTGTCTTGAACCGTCATCCAAGGCCAAAGAGACGTTTCCTGAAAAACCATAAGGCGATCAGAACTAGACCCGTTAATAGGTTCTCCATCGCATAGTAGCTTTCCGCTATCAGGTTTTAAATAGCCGCTAAGCATATGGGCTAAAGTAGACTTGCCACACCCTGAAGTTCCCATAACTACATTAAGCATTTTGGGCTCAAAGTGGAAGGAACAACCGCTCAAAACTAATTCTGGTGGTTGGCCTTTTTGAGTGAATGTCTTTGACAAATCAACGCCAATTAGCTCTCCATTTTTCAAATTCTCAGTCATTTTTTGTACTTCCAAGGCATCATGCGGCGTTCAAAAATGTCGACAATGACTGTTGAAAGGTACCCCGCAAACCCAATTGAAATCATACCAACAATTACAACCGGTGGAGTGCTCGAAACATAGCCTTCCCAGGTCAAACGGCCCAGCCCACTGTCACTCGCAATCATCTCAGCAGCTATTACCACGTTCCAAGTCACCGCTATGCCGAGCGTCATACCTACTGCTATTGCAGGAATTACAGCTGGTAACATTATCTTATGAAAAATTCTAAAATTTCCAGCCCCTAAAGATCTTGCAAGCCAAACATGCTCTTTCTTAATGGATCGAACACCATCAAAAATATTTATTGTAATTATGAAAAAGGCGCCGATGAAGGTTATAAATATTATGCTTCCCTCATTAGTTGGCCAAAAGAGAATTGAAAGAGGCACCCAGGCAAGCGGCGGTATTGGCCGTAGCATTTCAAATACCGGGAATACCAAGCGGTAAAATGTTGGGCTGGTACCTAAAAACAGACCAAGTGGCACTCCCATTATCTGAGCCAATAAAAACCCGACAAGAACCCGCTTAAAGCTGATAAACCAGGAAACCCAATATTTATCACTGAACAAAAAGTCCGAAAAAAAAGTATTGATGACTTGCCACGGACTTGGAATTTCTTGAAAGCCTGCAAACTCAAAAATTACGGCGAGCTGCCAAACCAAAAAGAAACCGATAACTGCAGATAACCCGCGCCAATTTATTGATGCAAATTTCATAATCCACCGATCTGCGAGTGATATTTTTCCGCTGGGCATGCTTTTTGTGCTCACGCCAATTCCCTCTCTCCGCGTTCAAAAGCTTTCTTTGCTTCCTCCCGTACAGCCGAAATGGTTTGCTGACGTAGATTCAGATATTCTTTGCTTGCCATCATTTCTCGGCGTCGAGGTCTTGGTAAATTAACCTTAATGTCGAGTTTTAGAGTTCCGGGGCGCGTCGTCATCACAATGACTCTATCGGCGAGAAAAAGCGCTTCTTCCAAATCATGGGTGATGAACATAATAGTTTTCGGGTTGTCTTGGTATATTTTCAAAAGGTGTTGGTGCATGGTGTTCTTATTGACCGTATCCATTGCTCGAAACGGTTCATCGAGTAATAATATCTTTGGGTCATTAATTAAGGCCCGAAGTATTTCAACGCGACGCTGCATCCCTGACGACAATTGGTTAGGATATAGACCGCCTATTTTTTCAAGATTACCCGACCTTGCCAATAAGTCCATCGCCTTCGCTTCCGCATCAGATTTACCCATAACACGCTGTTTTAAAAGTCCGTATGTAACGTTTTCAAGTACTGTCTTCCAAGGAAACAGTGCTCCTTGCTGGAATACGACTACCCTGCTTGGTCCCGGAAGAGCTGGTTTATTCACTAGTGCCAGAGGTTCTTCATCAAGATAGACCTCTCCCTGGCTCAGCGTATCAAAGCCAGCGAGTATATTTAGTAGCGTACTCTTTCCACATCCAGAAGGACCGACAATAGCGATAAAATCTCCTGCAGGGACTTCCATTGAAAACTGTTCAAGTGCAACCACGTTTGCTCCATCTGGGTCATAGACTTTTGTTACATTGCGAATACTCACTTTCCCAGTGAGCGGTCCTTCTACTTTCATTTTAGATGTGGACATATTTTTCTAATCCTTAAGTATGCAAACCAAGTCTCTGCTCATGCCAAGCCATCAATTTGTTTCCTAACAAACGAACTAAGGCGCTTGATAGGTAACCAACCAGACCCAGTGTCGCCATTCCAATCACAATCGTAGGATACTGGATTAAATTGTAAGCTTCCCAGATTACAAAGCCGAGCCCATATTGGGCCGCAATCATTTCTCCGGCCACTAGAGAGAACCACGCTGCCCCCATGGCGATCTGCAAGCCAGTAAAAATGCTCGGCATTGCCCCGGGGATTACAACATCTCTCAAAACGTCGATACTGGATGCCCCGAGGCAAGAGGCCGCGCGATAGTAGTCATCGGGTATGGAACGAACTCCAACAAGAGTGTTCATAGTTGTGGCAAAAAAAGCTACTAAAAAGGTTACAAAAACTACTGCAGGCTCAACTCCAGGAAACATTAGAATTGCAATTGGAACCCATGCGAGCGGTGGAACTGGCCGAAGCAGTCCAAGTAGTGAATTGGCATAATCGTACACGCTACCCTTCCAGCCCATAAATATGCCTAATGGCACTCCTAGTATAACAGCGAGAAAAAAGGAGACTAAAGCCCGGTAGGTACTGTAGAATATGTGAATATAATAGTCTTCTGTAAAGATTGATATTCCATAATCTGGATCTGTGCTTACCCATTCAATAACAACTTCTATCGGGTCAGGTAGCCTATTAAAGGCGTCGACTGGAAGCCATTTAACGCTAGCGTGCCATAGAAAAATGAAACCGCATATACCCGCCAGAGTTAACAATAATTTGTTAACGTCAAATTCGGTCCTGAAATTTGATTTGGTTGGATTTTGTATAGCCATCTCTCCTGCACCTCAGTATTTCTAGAGCGGGCTCCGCTGATTATTCTGGAGATATATGCGCGGAGCCCAAAAAGTTGCTATTTAGTTAACTGATTTACGTATTTCACCTAAAATCTGTCCTACCGGGGCAGTCATTCCCATCTGCTTTAGTGCTTCAGTTATAGGCATATCATTATATGCATTTTCCGGCACTTCTGGCGACTTTAACACTTTTACTGAATGTAAAAATGCATAGCCCTTGGTCATAATATCAACAACGTCTTCATCAAAAATCATCTTACCAACATAGTTGACGGGGTCTCCACCAATCATGACTTCATTTTTTTCGTAAAGCGCTGACCACGCAGTTTGCACGTTGTAACCAACGGTTTCATCGGCAATTATTTTTGCTGTTTCAATGGGGTTTTCAATCATGAATTTAACAGCCTCTATCTCGGCTTTCATCCAGCCAATAGCGGCTTCGGGATGCTCCTCAATAAAATCTTGGCGCATCAAACTGAAATCTGCATCAGTCTCATTCCATGGAGCACCGGTTGACGCGTATTTAGCGTGACCAAGCTCAACTATACGCCGGGCATGCGGTTCCCACATTGCAGCAGCATCTAGTTTGCCCGCTTCAAAATTTGAAGCAATTACTTCGATCGCCATATTCAGAACTTTATTCGGCTTGAAGGCGCCTTTTTCTATCGCAGCCAAAACAAATCTGTTTGCGCAGGTCCCGCGGTGGACTGCAAAGTCTTTGCCATTGATCCAATCCATCGCATCCGAATGTGATTTGAATTCCGGGGAATCTTTCGACACTAATATCTTATTGCAGTTCTGTCCGTTTGAAAACATTGGAACTGATACCAGACGGACGTCTGCTATCTTGCGCTTTGTAGTGGCAACAAAGGAAGGCATATCACCCATTGTGCCTATCTGCATTTTATTGGCCAACAAAGCGTTGACCATCGGCGGACCAGTTAAATGTGCTTCAAATTTTACTGTGCTACCGGCAGGCAAATGTTTTTGCCAAAGATTTTTGTGTTTGATAATTACGCCATTCCATCCCCCTGTCCAATAGGGATGGTAACCATAGGTTATGTTCACTGGCTCTGCGGCAAAAGATGCTTGAACCATAAGAAACACTGATGCTAAAAAAGCAAGTGTGCTTCTCCAAAATAGCTTTGTCATATTATCCTCCCATTTAGATTACTGTCTCCAGTCTGTTTAAACGCGCTCGTTA
>CAJWEI010000156.1 GCA_913031285.1 uncultured Alphaproteobacteria bacterium
ACCGTGCGGCACGCTCAATGGCGTCCACACTCACATCTCCACCGTGTACTTCTATAAGGTCCGATACAGCGATTTGACCGACATGCCCGCAGCGACAATTCAGAACAAGGTGATTATTGGCTATTGACGATAGTGTAGTCATGTTCTACTTTTGTTCTATCTGCTATTTAACTGCAAGACTTAATCGTATCGCCGCTTAACATGCCAGACGATGCGTATCATAACTAGTAACCGGTGATTAAAGACTACGTCTGGCACACCGCTCATTTTTTAAGCTAATTGGTAAATTGACGCAACGTCGAGGGTGGAAAATTTCTTATCTTTAGGCTTCTCTTGAAGAGTTGTTTAAACATGGAGAAAAGTAAATGAAATACGCGATCGTAACTAGTTTAGCTTTGTTACTACCTCAGTTATCTCTCGCAGGGGGGCACGTATCTGAAGGTGTGAAAATAACGCCATTACTAAGTACCATGACATCCCCTTTGGGTAATAAATTAGAGTATCCACAGGGTGAAGCTAGAATCATGAGTGCAAAAGTAATTATTCCACCCGGTGAGCAAGCAAATAGACACACACATCCAGCACCCTTTTATGGGCATATTTTGCAAGGTAGCCTAACCGCAATATACGATGATGGTACTATGAAAACGTTTATTGCTGGAGAAAGTTTTGTAGAATCGTCATCAGACCCAATAGTTCGAACAGTAAACTTGGGCACTACAGATATGGTCGGAATAATTGTTTTCATGGGCGCAGACGGCATGAAATCTAGCACGCCAGCTGCACCAAAAGAATAGTGTTCAAAATTCCTTCAATTGCCCATTACCGTGGCTTATACACCCTCTGTCTCAATATCTAAACGATAGGTTCAGGAAAGTTATTCATTGATATCAATTAACCAGCTTATCGCTTTACTGCCCCCACAGATCAACTCTGCGGGGGCTTTTTTTGGCTTTATCGCTTTGTCTTTGTGACACAAGAAATCAGCAGCCTTAAAAAGTAAAAGTCTGGAGCAGTTTTTTGGCAAAACCTTTTAAAAGCGTTTTGACTATGTCACCTTCTTATTTGAATAGCCTTATAAAATGCGTTCTCGAACTCATTGGATAGTTCAGATTGTTTAGCGGAAATCTCCACCACCACATCACGATTTTGGGCCTTATCTGGGCTTTGTTTTCCGGTTTTTGATACTTCCAAACGCTTTCTTGAAGCCGATGACGGCTTTTGCGCGTGCCAATGACGCGCATGTATGTGATTTGGTACCTGCATGTTTGACACCTTTTTTCGTCGATTGATCGCTCATAAAAACAACAAGTCTATCTGAATATTTAAAAGCAGTTTGTCCGTATCACTGAAGCCATTCTCCAGTGGCCAACATTAAGACCCGCAAACAGTTCAGCAAAACTGACGGGTGATGGTTGGTCGATTTGCAGTGGGGCAGGGGGTCGGGTGCTGGGTGAAAATACCTAAGCGCTGTTTTTACTATCAGTATTTTTGTTCTGGTTATTTGGGTGCCTTTTCAGCAACTTCATCAAGCGTTCGCCTAACTTGGCACTGGATTGAATTTAGGTATTGGAGGGTTATGCACCGTGTCATGATCACAACTGGTTTCATTTGCGACCAAAGCCTTTAGCTCAGCTAGGTTGTCCAAATAAAGCTCCCTAGGTGTTTTGTTTAAATCCAGACATAGGTGCGCTGCAGCGGCTACTGCTACCCCATGTTGAGCACCATTCCCCATGAGTTTTGTAGCCGAAGCTGCTACATGTGTCACACTTATATGCTTACCAGCCATCATCAAATTATCGATATTGGAAGAGTAGAGACATCGAAAAGGTATCGTATAAGATTTGCCATCTCGATTATCCCAAATCCAGTCTTTTAAACGAAAATCATATTTGCCTTCGCCTTCTTCCCAAGCGCAATGAATGCAAAAAGATCCATCATTACCTATTAGTGCGTCATCGAATTGCGCATGGTGAGTTATATCATTTTCAGTAAGTACATAGTCGCCTAAATAACGTCGAAACTCGCCTTGGGCTGCCACAAATGCCATCCATTCAAACTCTAAATTGGCATAATCTTTTTTTGCCATCTTCTTGACGTTTGAAAAGGTACCGAAAAGAGCTCGCATCAAATAATCCCGAACAAATTCACCCGAAGTATAAGGATCAAGCCACTGACCATATTCCCAAAAGTGACTGGCAGGAAACACATCGTTTGACCGTCCAAACCTAAATTCGGGCATATCTGGATTGCCACCCACACTAGGCCCAGGTCCGTTCTCTAATCCTGGTCGAACAAGTTGACCACTAAGATTGGCGTAATCTTTTGAAACTTCGGTAGCCCATGGTACTTCAGGGAAATCTATTGGCTCATCAGCCATCCGCGTTCTGAAGAATAGCGTGTTCCCATGATGCATATTATCCGCTTCGTCGGGTGCGTAGGACTCTCCAAACTCATTACGCCCTTCTCGGCCGAACATTGTTTCAGCTCCAGAAAACGTCGACAGCACGGCCACGCCAGAGGTATCAATAAATATTGATCCTTTTATCCTACGCTCATATCCACCGCGAGTAGATACCGTATCAACCGATTTAATTTTATTTTTTGTTGCTTCAGCAGCAAATACCCTTTGCTCCAAAAACACGGTCACGCCTTCAGATTTTAGAATCTCATAAGCTTTGAGATCACCGTTTTCTTTGCGCTGTGATATTTCTTTTAGTACTGCTCCCTGAGTTCCCCTCGGCATAAGACCAATCTCAGTGCTTGCATTACCACCTAAAACAGGGCGATCATGGATTAAGGCAACTTTGCGTCCATATCGAATTGCTGCTAACGCAGCTGCGCATCCTGAAATTCCTCCCCCAACGACTACAATTTCGTACGAACCGCCATCAATAGGTTCTTCCGGTAATCCTCTTTGGTTTTTTCGCCAGGCTCGGCTGGTTTGGTCTACTTGGTTAGGTGGCTCAATACCGTCTCCGCTAAAGTATATGGCATCGCACCGCCCATCAAAACCAGTTAGGTCTTTTAAGCGCAGAATTACCAAGCCTTCGGGCAGGTATACTTTCCCCCCAGTTTCCCAGTTCCAATCTTTGCCATTAGCACCAAATTCTTTTCCCACTGGAACCTCGTTTATCAGCACTTGAAAGCGTCCTGGTGAGTGAGCTGGAACCCAGTCTCTTGTGCGTACAAAAAGGTCATAATTTCCTGATTTGGGTACCTGTATAGATGTCTTAGCATCCTTGACGGTTTTGCCCAAGCCATGAGCCAACAAATATGGAGATCCCATAACAGTCTCAAATTGTGAGTCTACAAGCCATCCACCATATTCAGAAAAGTCTTCAGCTTCGATTAAAATGTTCGGTAATTCTATGCCATACATCTGGTTTCGTCTCCGGTCTTTTAGTTAGTTTGGTAATAAAAGTTTGGCTTGAATTTGAATTCTACAAAAGCTTTATGAAACAGGAATTACATCGTCAGGGCACCTATAAACGACCGCTTCCGAAACGCATAAATTCTTTAGAGGGAAGTTTTCCATGGATGAGGGTTGATCACGCAAAGCAAGAAAACTCTTATGTGAAGGATACCAAATGCTTAACATTTCATGTGCAGACTGTGAGCCAACAGGTTGCCCCAATTTGGTAAGCCTCCATAGTACTTTAGCGCCAACTTCTTTTAAAAGCTTAGGCAATATTTTCATATATTCTTTATAAATGTCTTCACTTGGATACTCGGCATCATTGTATTTATTTATGTTAATCATCAATACAGGACGATCACTTTCACTCTCAGCAATAGCCTTGATATTTGCTAGTTCCTTGTCGTTTGCGTTCCATTGCACCTGCATCTCTTTTTCCTCAAAGCTATATCGCTTGTTCTAACAGAACCCTAGCTGAAGAGACCCGCATTCGTAAAGATACCGTCCGGTTGGAATTGTTTCCTAAGTGTCTAATGCTATCAGTATTCTTGCTCATATTATTTTGGTTATAATGTCCGCCGCAGTATTAGGCGTCTGCCTCTGTTAATCACGGTATGTACTTTGATCGCTCGGCTTCCCACTGGGTTATCATCCAGCCTAATTCTTCTGGCGTCATCTCTACTGGGTTTTTGCTAGATTATACCGACCGCCCTAATAATTGACCTTTATCCACTCTCTTTTGGTGATTGAAGTTATTCGT
>CAJWEI010000157.1 GCA_913031285.1 uncultured Alphaproteobacteria bacterium
TGCAACCTTCGATGATATCGCTGATCCGCAACGCTGTGGTGGCATTAAAAAAGCAAAATGTCGCAATCATTCTGGTCGAACAGCGCGTCGAGGCAGTGCTGGAAATTGCAGATAAAGTAGTGTTTATCGAAAATGGGCGCAATGCGCTGGAAACCACACCCAAGGCTCTACAGACAAACAAAGAGTTGTTGCACCGCTACATCGGTGTCTAGCAGTCTGTTAAACTGACTTGTCACCGCACAAAGCTCTAGGCCCAGCGGTGTCTTTCAACTTGTCTAAAAATTTTCGTCGCATCGTCCGTATCGTCTCCCTGCGTTTGTGCACACGTACAAAAATTTGTTGATTGCCAGCATGTGCCTCCGTGCCCGTTAAAAAACGCTGCAAAGATTGATTTAGACATCATATTTCGGCCATGCAGGGGGATCCTCAGCCGCTCGTCTTCATCGACAATGCTTCAGTAAAAACTAATCTGACTCGTAAATACGATCATATCCTTTGCAGAGTCCATCTTGAAATGGACGCCGCTTCCGGAGACTGGGGCACTCAGACATTCATCGCGAGCCTGACACAAGACAACCTGATTGCGTAATAGGTTATTGAGGGTGCAATGGAAAATGAGGCGTTGAAGCCTACCTCCGCAATGTCATTGCTCCAGTGCTACGTCTGGGCATTATCGTCATTTGCGACAACCTTGCCACCTATTACAATAAGGCGGCTACAAAAGCCTTACGAGACGCAAGGTGTTGGTTTTCACCTGCCAACACACTCGCCAGATCTCAATCCAATTCAAATGGTCTTCTCGAAGCTGAAAGCCCATCTTCGAAAGATAGGAGCAAGAACATTCGATCAGATTTTTGACACACTTGAACAAATCTGTGATTTTTTCATACAAGGCCATTGTTGGAATTTTTTTGTTGGGCTCGCTATGAACAATAGATGAAAGCCAGATGCTTAAAACCTTAAAAAATCAGCCCGCTTTATTTGCTCTGAGTAATTTTATGTTCATCGCTGCAATTACGAAAGCCATTATTTTATGCTTGGAACCTCTATCTTCGCTCCAATAAGTCATGAACTGCCGCAACGATATGTCTCGCCGATAAGCCATATTTATCAAATAAATAAGCTGTTGTACCGCCCTCAGCAAAAGTATCTGAAATCCCGATGCGTTTAAATTCTATATCCACACCGGCTGGCCTTTCCGCAAGAACCTCAGCAACTGCAGACCCAAGGCCACCAATTACTGAATGGTTCTCAGCACTAAGAACTACTCCTGTTCGAATAGATTGCTTTAGCACAAATTCGCTATCAAAGGGCTTTATAGTATGCATGTTGGCGACTGTCACATTGATCCCAGACAGGTAAAGTGTCTCTGCCGCAAGCAGCGCTTCAGCCACCATGTATCCACAGGCAAAAATAACTGCGTCATCACCATCACGAAGCAATTGTCCCTTACCAACCTCTAGATTTTTCTCGACCGCAGTATTAGTTATTGGCTCTCTAGCTTTATGAAGCCGCAAATAAACTGGGCCATTAATTTTTGCAGCTGCCCGAACTACAGCAGCTGTTTGGCTAGCGCCAGCCGGCTCTATTACGGTCATATTGGGCAAAACTCGCATCAGAGTAAGATCATCAATAGCCTGATGAGACACGCCTAATAGCGTGGTCAAGCCCGGCAAAAAGCCTACCAATTTGACATTCAAACTGGGGTAAGCCACCTGCATAGCAACCTGATCAAACGCCCTCCGAGTCAAAAAGACTGAAAAACTGTGCACAAAGGGAATATCTCCACACCGTGCCATGCCTGCAGCAACACCAATCATATTGGCTTCTGCTATTCCCGCTGTGAAAAATCTGTCAGGAAATGCGTCGCGAAACAAATCACTTTCGGTGGCCGGCGCGAGGTCCCCTGTAAGGGCTACAATCCTAGGATCAAATTGTGCCAGAGCGACCAACGCCTCACCATAATATTTTGGAACCGATGTAGCCACAGCCTTATCGGTAAAATCTCCATGTAGGAGGTTTTTCATCAAGCCTGACACTCCAAAGCTTTGAGGCACTGCTCAGCAACGTCAGCAGGCAAAACCATATTATGGCTCATCTGGTTTTCTAAAAATGGAATTCCCTTTCCAACTATGGTATGCGCAAGAATAACAGTCGGCACGTTACGGTTAGATCGTGCTTGATTAAAGGCTGCACTAAGTGCACCAAAATCATGTCCGTCAACGTTTTTTACTGCCCAGCCAAAGGCTTGAAATTTTTTATCTATAGGATCCATAACCATCACTTCCTGGGTGTGGCCCTCGACCTGAAGCTGATTTAAATCAACTATCAGGCATAGGTTATCTAAACTGTTACTAGCCGCGTACATCGCAGCTTCCCAAACTTGTCCCTCCTGCAACTCACCATCTCCAAGAATTACATAACTACGGAAGGTCCTATTTTGACGTTTGGCAGCCTGAGCGACGCCCACAGCAACAGATAAGGCTTGGCCCAGCGAGCCGCAGGTGGCCTCAACCACAGATCCAAGGCGTTCGGATACGTTAATTTCAAGTTCTGAACCATCTTTTGTGTAAGTCTCTAATCGGGAGTGTTCAAAGAATCCACGCTCAGCAAGCACCGCATGAAACAGTGCTGAATTATGCGCAGTTGACAAGAATACCCGGTCACGCTCCTCCCATGCCGGATTGTGTATATCTAGCGAAACCTCTGCAAAATAAAGGTAAGTGAAAAGATCAGCTGCACCAAGGCCCTGCTGCAAATAACCTTGACCGTTACGGGAAACCATTCTTACAATATTTTGTCTAATCGACTTGGCCGAAGCCATGAGCTCCATTTCGTCAAAGCTATTAAGCAGTCGATCCGTCCTCACAGTTTATACTAAGTCCTGTTTAACCTCTATTTACACCTCATATACAGCCATTTCACTCAAATGAGAATTAAAAAGGAAGTTTTGGACTTAATTTTCGTTTCCAATAAATTTAAGGGAGTAAAAGCTTATGATTTCGGAAACATATTGATAAATCAAAGACTTTCTACTATCTACAGGTTCCTTGAATATTTGAAGAATTAGTTGACGTTTTGAGTGGTCGACTAGCGATTGCGCGGAAAGTTATATGCTGCCACTGGAGCACGACGGCATCTTAAGCTGAGGGAGACGGGTTCGATCGAGCCAGAACCCAAAAGTCGCCCGCCTAGCAATGGAAAGTTGTCCTCTCATCACGCGTTTTGGAAGCGCTGGTAGCGCAGGATGGCGATATCACCCTACCGGAACTTGCAGGGTCAATTGGTAGCGGCCACCGGCATTATTGCCTCCATCGGGCGGTTCCTACGCAAACTCATTTACACATATAAAAAAGTTACTAGTTGCCATCTAACGGCTACGTACTCATGTGAAGAGGCGCTGCTGGAAATGGTTCAGCCGCCATCTTCCAGCCATACAAACGCACCCTGATCGGCTTGTGTATTGACGAGACATCTTTAAAGAAAAACCTCACCTACCAATACGGAAGCAGCCTATGTGGAAAGCGCCTGAAAATGGATCACTTACCATGAACAGATCTCCAAAAGTTGAAAGCTGAAGGGTTCTTTGCTCAGCCCGATCACTCATGGAAGAAGGGCCTCAACGGAAATGCCAATGGTCTGATCAAGTAATATTTCCCAAAGGGGAAAGAGATCGATGAACTGACTGATGAACAGGTAGTAATGATTACGGAGATGATAAAAAACAGACCCCAAAAATGCTTTGGCTTTAAATCGCCAAATCAGCTATTTCTCGCACCCAAAACCCTATTGTGAGAGCGAGCCGGTTCTGCGAATGTATTGTACCGCAGGGTCAAACCTAATACCCAAACAATTTTTGTACCCAGAAATATTAAAAGATATGTTCACACAGTATTCAGATTTCTTCTGAGCTTTGTCTAACTCCTTTTTTCCAAACGTCTAATTTCTTAATTGCCCATAAAGCAATCTAAATTCTAATATTTTTTCTGCATATTGGGCATTTAGTACTTTGTCAGGTTCAAAAACTTTAGTGACGGGCAAGGTGGCTATAACATCTCTTGGACTTTCATTTTTCGCTGCTAATCGCGCTAGCCGAGCCGAGCCAATCGAGACCGCATATTCTGATGAACGACAGCCTACAATGG
>CAJWEI010000158.1 GCA_913031285.1 uncultured Alphaproteobacteria bacterium
TATCCACACAATTTCAAAAATTTTTATCAGGCCAACTCAAGCTCAAACCCGCTAGTAAAAAGCCGCGACCAATACATTATAATTGCTGGGAGGCTATTTATTTTAAACACAGCTTGGAGCGATTGAAAGAGTTAGCGCAAAAGGCTGCTGAAATAGGAGCTGAAAGATTCGTTCTTGATGATGGATGGTTTGGAAAACGCAATAATGATAAAACCTCGTTAGGTGATTGGAACGTTGATTATGAAAAATATCCAAATGGATTGTCTCCATTAATTGATCATATAAAAGATTTAGGTTTAGATTTTGGAATATGGTTCGAACCTGAAATGGTTAATAATCAAAGTGAGCTATTCACTAATCATCCAGATTGGATTCTCGGTTCGTCTGACCAAAACTTAGGTAGAAATCAGCTTGTATTAGATATGTCAAAGCCCGAGGTTATTGATTACCTTTTCAACAGCATAAATGAAATTTTATCAAAGTATCAGGTAGATTATATAAAATGGGATCATAACCGCGTATTGCCAATCGTAGACGCAAATCAAACTTACGGTCTTTATGATTTGTTAGCTCGTTTAAATCGGTCCTACCCTGATCTTGAAATTGAAAGTTGCTCCTCTGGTGGGGGACGCATGGATTTTGGTATTCTAGACTTTACTCAAAGACTCTGGTTGTCGGATAGTAATGATGCGGTAGAGAGAATGCAGATACAAAATAACTCAGCAATGTTTTTTCCACCATCTATAATTGGATGTCATGTTGGCCCAAGGAAATGTCATACAACAGGTCGGGAAATTGATATTTCAACGAGAGCTTGGGTTGCAGCTCAAGGACATATGGGTTTTGAGTTTGATTTAAATGAACTCACCTATGATGAAACTTTAATCTTGAAAGAAGTAACAAATTGGTGGAAGGGAAATCGACTTTGGAGAATGGATGCTCTCAGGTATCGCCTTGATCTGCCTGATCTGGCACTTCTGGGTGAATTACAAGTTTCAGCGAATGGTGATAATTTTGTTGCTTTTATCGCTCAAGTGAACTCATCTGCGCAGGCTTTATCACGGAAGGTTAAACTTTCGGGATTGAATAGAAAATCATCATACAAAATTAAATTAGTAAATTATCAAAAACGTGAAAATATTTCACGTGGAGCAATGCCAATAAAAAACCAAATCGTGGAAGCCAGTGGAGAGACGATGATGGAATTTGGTGTTAGATTGCCGATTGCTAACCCACAAACTTTATGGGTTCTTGAGGGGAAGAGAAAATGACAAAGAAACGCCGGAGTAGTTTATGGTATGGCAATAAAGATCGTGACGGGTTTATACATCGGTCTTGGATGAAAAATCAAGGGTTCCCTGACCATGCGTTTGATGGAAGAGCTATAATTGGTATCTGCAATACCTGGTCTGAATTGACTCCCTGTAACTCTAGCTTACGAGATCTTGCCGAGGGAGTTAAGCGGGGCGTTTGGGAGGCTGGTGGTGTTCCAGTTGAATTTCCTGTTATGTCCTTGGGCGAGACCCAAATGAAACCTACAGCAATGCTATTTCGTAATTTATTAGCAATGGATGTTGAGGAAAGCATACGCGCTTATGGCGTTGATGGTGTCGTACTTTTGGGCGGTTGCGATAAGACGACTCCTGGGCAACTAATGGGAGCAGCATCCGTTGATCTTCCAACGATCGTAGTAAGTTCTGGACCGATGCTGAACGGTAAGTGGCAGGGAAAAGATATAGGCTCTGGTACCGACGTGTGGAAATTTTCGGAAGCAGTGCGTGCTGGGGAGATGTCACTATCTGACTTTATGGCCGCGGAAAGTGGTATGAGCAGATCTAAGGGTGTTTGTATGACGATGGGTACGGCCTCAACAATGTCTAGCTTGGTGGAAGCTATGGGGCTTAGTCTTCCCACTAATGGCGCTCTTCCAGCCGTTGACGCTCGGCGCATGGCATTAGCTCACCTCACTGGCAAGCGTATTGTCGAAATGGTTGATGAGGAATTGAGACCATCGGAAATTTTGACAAGAGAAGCTTTTATTAATGCTATAGTTACCAATGCTGCGGTAGGTGGCTCATCCAATGCTGTCGTTCATTTATTGGCAATAGCTGGTCGCGTCGGGGTTGAACTGAACTTAGATGATATTGATTTAGGCAAACAGGTGCCTTTGTTGGTAAATTGTATGCCGTCAGGCTCATACTTGATGGAAGATTTTTGTTATGCGGGAGGAGTTCCTGCGGTCTTGGCGGAAATTTCTCATCTTCTTAAGCCGGTGAAAACTGTTCTTGGCTCTAGTCTTGATGAATATTATAAGGATGCAGAATGTTGGAACAGAGATGTAATTTTTTCCTTTAAAGACCCGATTAAAAAGGATGCAGGTCTGACAGTATTGAGAGGTTCGCTTGCGCCCAAGGGCGCAATTATAAAACCCTCTGCCGCAACTTCTGAATTACTTGAGCATCGTGGTCCTGCATATGTTTTTGAAAGCGTTGAGGATATGAAAGCCAATATAAACAATGAGGATCTACCAGTTACCAAGGATACTGTATTGGTCTTAAAAGGTTGTGGTCCAAAAGGATATCCAGGAATGGCAGAAGTAGGCAACATGCCAATCCCGGCTAAACTTGTAAAACAAGGCTTGCGGGATATGGTAAGAATATCAGACGCGCGAATGTCGGGTACGGCCTTTGGCACCGTTGTACTCCATGTTGCGCCCGAGGCCGCGGCTGGTGGTGTGTTGGCTTTGGTAAAGACAGGAGATGAGATCGTTTTGTCCGCAAAAGAAGGTAAACTTGATCTATTAGTTGAAGAAGAAGAACTGAGTGCAAGGCGAGCTTACATGTCAACACCACTTCCTGACTATCAGCGCGGTTACATTAAGCTTTATATTGATCATGTCTTGGGAGCTGAACAGGGCGCTGACCTAGATTTTTTAGTAGGCAATGATACTCGTATACCACAGCGTGAGAGTCACTGATTATGCTTACTAAATTTGTAGACTTAGAAAATAAAAGTGTTTTAATTACTGGTGGCGGATCTGGTATTGGTGCAGAGATAACTAAGGCTTTTATCCAACAGGGGGCTAAAGTTTCCTTTGTCCAACGGTCAGATGCAGAGCATTTTTGTGATAAAGTTGAGGCTGAGTTCAATTCGCGTCCATACTTCATTAAATGTGATATAACTGATTTAAGTGCTTTGAAAAAAGCCGTTGACCTCGCTAATAGCGTAAATGGTGATGCCGACATTCTAGTCAATAATGCCGCAAATGATGACAGGCATGAAACACTCAACGTTACAGAGGAGTATTGGGATAATTCACAAGCTATTAACCTCAAGTCATATTTCTTTGCTTGTCAGTATGTCTTACCTGGAATGCAGGCGAAAGGTGGAGGATCTATCATAAATTTTTCGTCTATAAGCTACATGATGGGAAATTCAGGCTACCCAGCATATACCACTGCTAACGCTGGCATAATGGGAATGACACGCTCATTAGCAAGGGAATTTGGTCCAAATAATATTCGGGTAAATGCTATTGCTCCGGGCTGGGTTTTAACAAAAAAACAGTTAGATAAGTGGGCAACACAAGAAGGTTTGAAAACACATTTAGATCGCCAATGCATAAAAAGTCATCTCAAAGAAGAAGATATAGCAGGGGGTGCTCTATTCCTTGCATCTGCGTCTAGCAGTATGATTACTGGCCAGCTTATCGCTATTGACGGTGGTGTCGTTATGACTGGATGAAAATTTTGAAAGAATTGTATTGGATTGCTGTTGATTGGGGTTCAAGTAATTTAAGAGTGTGGGCTTTGGATAGACGTCACAAGATTCTTGATAGTTTCTCGTCAAATGATGGAATGCTCAGTCTTGAGACTAGTGACTTTGAGCCTTTGCTTTTAAAGCAAATTTCAAATTGGGTTGCCAATGATGTCAATATACCAGTTTTATGCTGTGGAATGGTTGGTGCTAAACAGGGCTGGATGGAGGCTCCCTACGCAACGGTTCCGTATAATCTCATGCAAGAAACTGATAGCGTTAAAGTTATTTGCAGAGATAATCGACTCGATGTTCGAATTTTGGGAGGCTTAAAGCAAAATAATCCTGCAGATGTTATGA
>CAJWEI010000159.1 GCA_913031285.1 uncultured Alphaproteobacteria bacterium
CCATACCTGATTGAATTTCGTCAGCAACCAGTACGATGCCATGAGCATCACAAAGGTCTCTCAGGTACTCAACAAATTCGGGTGTCGCAATATTATACCCTCCCTCGCCCTGAACCGGCTCAAAAAAGATCGCTGCAATTTGGTCTGGCGGGCAATCACTGCGGAACAGAGTGTCAAAGGCACGTTTGGTGTCGTCCAAGCCAATACCGTGGAAGTCATCTGGAAACGGCAGGCGATAGACATCGGAAGGAAAGGGGCCAAACCCCTGTTTAAAGGGCACCATCCGCGCGCTCAGCGCCATGCCCATATAAGACCGCCCGTGATATCCGTTGGTAAATGTAATCAATGCGGGCCGCTTTGTGTAATATCGTGCAATTTTGATAGCATTCTCGACGGCTTCGCCACCTGCTGAGAAAAACAGTGATTTTTTGGCAAAATCACCAGGGCAAAGCGCGTTCAACCGCTCTGCCAAGGCTATATAGCTCTCATAGGGTGTCACTTGAAAACATGTATGCGTGAGACTGTCGAGCTGGTGTTTAATCGCCGATACCACACGGTCGTTGCGATGGCCGGTGTTCTGGCAGCCGATACCACCGCAAAAATCAATGTACCGCTTGCCTTCCACATCCCATATCTCCGCATTATCCGCCCTATCGGCGATAAATGTCGATGAATAGGCGATGGCTCTTGCAACAGCGTTATCTCGTCGGTCTTCAAATTCCTTGTTCGTCGTCATGTGGTTACTCTCAAAAAAATGTCTGCCCTTAAGGCGACTGCGTCCCTGTTAGTCAGGGCGAATATCGCCCCAACTTTTCTTTTGATAGTTGTTTGCTTCGCCTTTATGGCAGCAGGTCGTTGACCTCTTCGACCAGTTCTTCTTGCAAAGCGGCCATGTCATCTGAATCACCGGTCACAATGCTTTCCATACCATCATAGAGCACCTGCGTGATCGCCAAGCCATTATCGCCAGGGTATGCTATCCAATCGCGCAGCAATCCAGATTGTTCTACAGCGGTGTATTTATTAGGATTTTGGGCGTAGAAATCAGTTAAAAGGTCATTAGCAGCTTTGTTTGGAGGAATGTAACCCGTTGTTTCTGCGACCAAAGCAGCCCCAATACCTGATGTTGCAAATTTTACAAATTTCCAAGCCGCATCCACTTCAGCTGGATCATCGGAGGTTGAAACCATCATTACCGAATTTCCTCCTGCAGGAAGACCCATTGGCTGTTGACCCATTCCTGGATATTTTCCAGTTTTGAGTTCGAAATCTCCCTTGGCTCGTTCAATGGCACCAACTGCCGATGTCGACCAGAAATACATTGCGACCTCTCCCGAATTGAAAGGAACACCCGCATCACCAGCAGACAAATTAGGCATGTCACACTCGCGGAATAATTTTTTCATTTGTTCGAGGGCCGCCAAGCCTGCATCACCGTCAAAGTTAACCTTGCCATCTTTCAGAATTGGCTCACCTTGGCTCCACATTAGAGCTTGGAAAAACCAATTCCCTGTCACGCTCCAACCCCACCACATGGGTGTTTTATAACCAACTTCCATAAGTTTATCGCACGTCTCAATGACCTCATCCCATGTTTTAGGCAGTTCAGTTACACCTGCTTTTCGCAGCGCATCCATGTTGTAGTAACCAACTGGCAAGGACACTGAATAAGGCAGACCATAGACCTCTCCATTAAATGTACCCAAATCAAGCATCGCCTGATGATAACCGTCCTTTGCAAAGTCAGCCTCTTTTGCGATGAAAGGTTCGAGTGATTTTGCAATCCCCTTTTCCACGAGTAAGGCTTGGCGGTTAAGTCCTTGGAATGTCACATCAGGCAGATCTCCTGCGACAGACTCACGCAGAATTGTGTTTGTACCATCTTCATAATTCTCATAGGTCGCTCTGAATTTAACCTCGATATCCGGATGCGCTTTGTTAAATTCGGGTATAAGACGTTCCATAGTGACATCAAAGAGAGAAGAGTATGCATAACCCACCTCTATTTCAATGGCTTGTGCTGATGTCGTTAAGGCGCCCGTTGCAAGTGCAAGAGCTGGTAATGTATTTAGGTATTTCATGTAGTACCTCCCTTTGGATCTGGGACCGGTGACATTATTTATCCTAAATTGGCCCCACGTTTTATCCGGCGCACTGGCTGTTAATCCAGCTCCGGAATTCTGTTGAATTCATTTCATTCCTGTCATTGTGATACCCTCGATGAAGCGTCGCTGTGCTAATAAAAAAATTATGACCAATGGAAGTACAATCACTGTTGTCGCTGCCATCATCGGGCCATATTCGTTACCATCCATATCTGATTTGAACATCCGCAATCCAAGGGGAGGGGTCATCAGATCTTTGTTGCCAGTAATAACAACCCGCGGCCAATAGTAGTCGTTCCAATGGGCCACCACAGAGAAGATGCCAAACGCCAGAAGTGCGGGTATCGCGGTTGGCAACATGACTTGCCACACAATCGAAAATTCACTCATACCATCCATCCGTGCAGCATCGATAAGTTCATCCGGAACGGTCATAAAAAATTGCCGCATTAAAAATATTCCAAAAACTGAGATAGTCCAAGGAATGATAAGAGCTGCGTACGTGTTGGTAAGTCCCACCTTTGCCAGCATAATGTAGAGTGGCAAGGCTATGGCATGCACTGGAATTAATAAACAGAATATTACCAGACCAAATACTGCATCTCTCCCCCAAAACCTAAGCTTTGAGAGCGCATAAGCGCAAGGTAAAGCGATGATTACTTGGATAATAAAAATGCTCACAGTGACAAACACACCATTTAGCATATATCGCACCAAAGGCGCTTCTTTAAACGCCGCCGTATAGTTGTAAACTATGGGACGCATAAGACAGTCTTGTTCCGGATTACCAGCCTTTATACAGCGTCGATCTGTCATAATTTCCTGCGCACCGAAAAATCCACCTGTATTAGTTTCAATTTCTGAAGGAGATTTTAACGAATAAGACAGCATTAAATAGAAAGGCAGTAAAACGATCAAGGCACCAGCAATTAGCAAACTATGCTTACAAAACTCACCAAACAAATTAGTCTTTTCATACATTAGTAATGCACCCTTCGATTCACAAAATAGACTTGAACCAAGGTGAGAACTAAAACAAAAACAAGAAATACGATTGTGATAGCAGATCCCATTCCAAGAAGGTTTTGCCGCACGCCTTTTTCAAACATAGCGTAGACCATCACATAAGTTGATTTCGACGGTCCTCCCTGGGTCAAAGCCTCAACTGTATCAAAAACCTGAAATGAGCGAATTGAAGAAATTGTAATTACAAAAACATGAGTTGGTCCGAGCATTGGCCAAGTTACAAGTTTAAAACGTTCCCACGCGCTGTCTGCGCCGTCCATATGCGCAGCTTGATACAATTCCCGCGGGACCGAAGTCAGACCTGCCAGATAGAGCACCATATTGAAGCCAAAGCCCTGCCAAATACCGATGAAGGCGATTGTGCCCAAAGCATATTGCTTATCTCCTAGCCAAAGCGGGAATTTTTTTATACAGGCTGCGCCGTACCAAGATGTTGTCGGATCAGATCCCAGCCAAGATCCTGTCAGTAAACTGTGCACCCATGTGATATCGCATCCTGAGCGCAACATGTCATTTACCACCCCCACGATTGGATTGAGCGCAAACTCCCAAACGATGGCCATAGCCAATAAGGTTGCCATGACTGGTAAAAAGAAGACGGCTTTATAAAGTTCACCGCCGATGCGCAGGCTTGAAATCAACAGTGCAGAGCCAAGTCCAAGCGCAACTGATATCGGCACCACCACCAAAACATAGGTCA
>CAJWEI010000160.1 GCA_913031285.1 uncultured Alphaproteobacteria bacterium
GTGCAGCGGCCAAGCGTTTTGCAGAACAGGGGCGCCAGATGCGGGCCGAGTTGGCTGAGCTTGAGGCGTGGTTCGTGGACCATGGGCATCTGGACAAGAATTGGCGGGATCAGTTCAAATAGGGGGCCGGTGATAGTAGGCTCATGGCATTGGACTGATTGCCTTCGGGGTTACTGTGGCTTTAATGGATGGTCAAGCAGAGACACCTTGAAGGGGTACCCCTTAAACAAGGGCCGCGGTCCTTGGGCAATGGGCCTATAATATTGGTGTGATGAATTCATTGAGGTGTAATTTCATTTAGTGATCGTAGTGACTCGATTTTCCGCAAACATTCATAATCTGGACTGTCTAGTGTGGTGCTAAATTGAAAAAGTCTACGAATTTCCAGTCATTCGAGTCACTAGATTAGACCTTTGAATTTTTCTCCCATCCGCATGCCTAACCTCCTCCCAACTCGGGTCATTGGCTATAAACCCTCTCACTTTCGAGTTAAATTTGAGTAATCCAGGGATATATTTGATACCCATTTCGTCCATGTCTTTTCTGAAGTGAATATATACTTCATTGAAAAGCTTGGCTTCATGACGTGGTACAGCTGTTTTTAAACCACCATCTTCGAGCCAGCTTCCCAAGGTGTCTGCTTCTTTCATCCACTGCGTGGTTGCCTCTTGGCAAGAGGCTGGAGTCGAGTAGTGACCGTTTTTTAACACCATTGCCGCCTCGCGGATGGCCTCTGAAATCAAAATGGCTCCCTGCTCTCTCATTAACTTTGTTTCAAAGTCTGAGATCCGCTCTTCAACAGGTATTGATCGATTGAACGGTATTACCAGCAGCCGGCGCTCGATCCCCGCATCTATGCCACCTTTAAAACTTGGAAGTACATTAGTCGACAAAATATGCATAGCTCTGGGTTTGAACTCCATTGGCTCTTTGTAGATGATCTTTGCGGTAACAGGGTCTCCCGTAATTACAGCTTTGAATTTGTCCGATGAGATAGCTGCAGCGCTTGATAACTCATCAGACAGATTTGCTGACGCTCCGATTAACTTTGCCAGATACTGTTCTTTATCCATGTCACCTGGCGATATGCTGCAAATGACATCGTGCGGAAGTATACGCCTCAGCACCTCTTGAATAGTGGATTTACCATTCGCTGCAGATTGTCCATAAAGAATGAATGCTTTCGGTTCTTTTAGCTGCGTCCCAACCCCACAGATGGAAGCGCCATACATCTGTAAGATTAAAGAGCCATACTCTTCAGACTCTGCACCAAAACACCCAGTGAATAATGTGTCTAAGAGACCAGAGTGAGCTGCGGTCAACTTTGGTTCGTAGCTATATTGAATGCAGAACCTCTGCCTTAAGTCAGCATGATGTTGAACCAGTTCAACGGTACCGTCTACTGAAATTTTAATAAAACCATTCAGCATGTTAACGCCCTTGGCAGCATTTTCGAAAAATCTGTTGCTGTTTAGCATAACTGAAAGTTCATTAATGACGCCGTCGATAAATGGCTTGCTCAGTTTCAGCTTCGCTTTTTTAACTTTTGCGCCATCAAATTTGTGAATGGTTCGCCGAATTTCGATAGGAATAATCTCTTGCCAGGCGATTTTATTATAACCCCAAAAGCGGCCCTCATCAAAAATAACATTCTCAAATTGTTCCTTGAGTAGAGGTATAGTTTCTTTAGCCACTTCTATCTGGCTTCCCGTCAGGAAACCTGAACCTGAAAAGCTTGGCATGTATCCACGTTCTTTTGCACGTGCTACCAATGCACCAAAACCTGTCCTAACGGGTTTGAGCGAATTCCATGTTTTAATAACATCGTCTCTACCAGCATAATTTCTGGGCTTTCGGGCAGAGTATTTTCCCTCAGAAAAATCGAGAAATAGCGAAAGATAGTTTTCATCTAATGCCTTCAAAGCGTGCGCGGTCGCTATCCATTCTTCTCGGTCCGCTGGATCGAGATATGTAAGTACTTCGGCTACTGTTTTTGCGTCAGGCGCCTTATAATCTGCACGGCCCGCACCTTTGTTTTTGGTTTCTTCACTATCCAATTTAGGAAAATAGCTGAACAAATCTTCTGCTGAATACTTTGAGCCATCTTCTTCAATCTGTTCCAATCGGGTCATGAAGGGAGCGGATTTTACGCCGTCCTTGACCTTTTGGTGAAAGAACCCGGGGAGGCGCATTACCCTAGAGAGATCGATAACACTTTTATCACCGTCAAAGGCTTTGATGAGAGCCCTCTGGGTTGGTGTGAAATCGTCTTTATTTATGATGCTCCGCCAGTAAGCATGCCATCTTCCTTCAGAAGACTCTACGATAATATGAGGTTCGCAAATATGCTCTAATACCGGTTCAATAGGCGCTCCATCTAAATCGACAAAGATTGCCCTGACAGCAACAACATTTTTGGCTTTGCGGCCTTTGAGGTCCGTTTGATTTATTGTGACGAAGATGCCAGCTCCCTTTTCTTGCAAACTGCGGAGCTGATCGAAATGTTCTCGTAGGGTGCCATTTAATTGTTTGGCTAACCTTTTGTCCTTACGGTCTTGGTCATCATCAAATGTTTGGAACGTAAATCTCCCATTTGGATCGAGTGCATTCAAGAAACGCTGGGCAATGTCAAAATCTGGGATCAATGAGGACGATCGCATTATTTTACGTCCTCATTTTCAATGGCCACGCTTTTAATCCACGCATCAATTGTGCTCTCTTGCCACCCTGCTGCGCGGCCACCAGGGGTTAGCTTATAGGGTTTGGGAAATTTGCCTTCTGCAATCAGCCCATAAATTGTTGAAGGCTGAAACCCTACTTTCGAGGGTAGGACTTTCATACGCAATGTACGGAAAATTTTATCGTTTTTCATGTCTAAACAACTCCTATGATTTGTGTTCACATTCGTTGTAGAAAAAAAGAAAGTTGAAGTGCTTAACTCTGCCTTTTTTTTAGCTGATCTCTCCACCACCTTACTGACCTTGGCCTAGATAGGAGATCTTCCAACCCATTCAAAATAGCTGTTCTAGCTCAGACATATGGGTTTTTGTTCTTGTAGCATTGATTCTTGGATTATTGTCAGCAAAGACAGTTGGTGATCAATCTAAAAAGACAGTTGGTAATCAATCTAAAGAGGAAGATATTGCATCTAAAATGTATGCGACATTTTTTCAGTTCCTTCTCTCAATTGGACTTGGAATATGGGGGGCTACTCAAGTGTACTCGGATTGTGCAAAGCAAAAGTTGTCACATCTACTGATTTATACAATTGCTAAGATTCAGACCTGGCTATACTTGGGATCGGCTATATTTTGCTTATTGGTAATATTGTCTGTACTCCTTTGGGTATACATACAAGATTCACACGATGAAGCAAAACAGAAACGAACGAATCGTTCGGTTACAGATGTTGGTAGTCTTGGAGTATAAGGTCAACCTAGCAAAAAGTTGATAAAAGTCTTTAGTG
>CAJWEI010000161.1 GCA_913031285.1 uncultured Alphaproteobacteria bacterium
GGAAGGCTTGCAGGCGTTCTTTGAAAAAATCAAAGTAGAACCTGTTTGGGTAGATTTAGAGTAATTCCTCCGCCTGACTTGGCTGATAACAGTTCAAATCAATATATAACTGCTTAAATAATAAATTAGCCCAAACCGGACCTTCGCGGCTGAAGACGTGAATGTCCGCTATGCGGGACAAACCGGACTTGTGTAAACGCAGCATTTTCTGGCTTTCGCGGTGATGAATTTTCGACGATTCAATAGACACTGCCAAAGCGGTCCTTGTGCATCATTGATGACCTAAAAATGTAGAATAAACTCCAAATGCACCGACGATAATTAAGCTCAGCGCCCAGATCAAATCAAGATTGAACCAGCTTTTTGAAATGAATTTCAAACCGAACCACGTATAGACAAAGATCGCAATTGTAGCACCTGCAAAGGTCATCGCAAAGGTGTGGATTGCTGCCACTAAAAAGGCTGTCATTACATTTTCGCTCATGAGCGCTTGTGCAGCGGCGTGACCTGTCTCGGACACGCTATCGCTCGAAACTAAAAGACCGCAAATTCCTAAATAAATGGGTAGCAGCATTAAACCCGCACCATGCGCAGTTGCGGCTAGAAACGACCAAAGCCCTAACTTGGCAGGATGGACTCGGGAAAGAATTTTCGGGTGCCGACGATTGATCAAAAGATAGACACCCGTTGCAATCACTAGCACGCCTGCGCCAATCCGGATTTCACGCTCGTTATTGACTAGGAAATACATCATCGAGAACGGGAACAATATGAAAATCATCGCTAGAAAGTGGCCAGTCGCGAGCACCGCACTCGCTTTGATCATAGCGATTTTCTTCCGTTCAAACAGAGCTGCCGAAACAGCCAGTGGCCATCCCATACCAGGGTTTATTCCATGGTAAACACCAGAAAAAATGACAGCCCACCAAAGGGCTGCCAATTGGGTCATTTCCATCAGGGGTTAGACGGATGGATAGCAAAAACTATCGGTAGAGCAATCACCACCTTCTAATCTGATTTGGTGAGATCTTAGGCCTTTTGGAAAATCAATGTAGAAGTCTTTGTTTAATGTCAGCCCACCGTTTTCTCCAACATCAGCCATAACCATCTGCCCTCCTTCATCATCTGGGTAAAATTGATCGTCCCAAGTAGAATAAAGTGAATTGGTCCAATAGACCCGTTTTCCGTCACGGCTGATTTCGACCATCTGAGGTCCATAAGCAAAGTTTTTTCCATTAGGATGCTTAGTACCTTGCGCTACTCCTCCTAATTCGACTTTACCAGCCAAAAATGGGTTCATTGGATCTGTTACGTCATATTGGTGCAGTTCGCCTAACGCCCAACATGCAACATATAAATATTTATCATCCAAACTTAGGTCAATATCGGTGACAAAGGGAGGAACTGCTCCAAAGGGCTGTAACGATGGCGGCAAGTTTTCAGTTTGTTCAGGTCTGGGATCAATAGTTATTGTCTTTTTAGCTTGCCAGACACCATCGTCATCACGCCACCAGGTGAATACAGCTCCCTGCAGATTGGTTGTATCGACAACAACGCCACAGAAACCGTATGATTTCTTCGGATCGTGTGCAGGCCTCACCTCTAATGCCATCTGATAGTTTGCGCCAAAGTCCACTGTTTGGATATTTTTACGCGCTCTCAAATCCCAAAAATGCAGCGAATGCCCATATTTATTAGATAGTAAATCCTCAGGCACAGCTCCGTTTTCATACTGTGGCGGCAAGCCCCACTCTGAGCTCACCATATAATCTTGTGGCAAGTTCCACCAAAAATCATAGTGCTTATCTTGTTTGCCACGATCCATCTCATATTGTCCGATGATCTCGAATGTTTCACAATCCATAATGAAGATACCAGGAGGACCATCAGTCCCATCTTCACCTCCGCCGCCAAGGCAAGACACGTATATGCCCTCTGGTCCACAATGTATTGTATGAGGTCTAGAATATCCCGTTTTTGAAAATACTTCCTCAGGCTCAATTGTCTTGTGGATCTTTGCTTTGAGTGGATCTTTGACGTCTATGATGTAAATTCTCGACGATCTTATACCTGGAACAATAAGGTACCGGCGTTCCAAAAATGCGTGCCCAGACAACGGTGATAAGGATGAAGAGCAAGCATTCCAACCGAAATGATGAAATTCATCTCCTTTGTGAGGCACAATAACTTGATGTACTATTTTACCATGAGTTTCCGATTTAGGATTAAGGTCGATAACTGCAATCCCATCGGATTGAGAACCATCAGGGCTAAACATCACAGTGAAGGCGTAGTTTTCAACCGGTGCCTCCATAGCCAATTTAGGTGACGGATAGAATGTTGGATCAGGTCTTAAATTCATTTTTCTTCTCCCATTTTTTTGACTTTTTTTCTTCTTTAAAGGTTCCTCTTCTAAATTAACCATCTCACAACAAGGCCTGATTACAACGCTGTGCCTCGCTGCATGGTTTGATACATCATTTCCGTGGTTCCTTCTCAGACCTCGGCCACGTTGCATAGTTGAATGGCACCGCTGATCTTCGTTGCAAGCTGTGTCAGCTGGCGGCCAATATTATGTCTGTAATCTTTGCCAAATCGGCGTACGGGTCCAACTGCGCCGACGCTAAAAGTGGCACCGATATTCCCGATTGTGATCGGTGCGGCAACACTTGAGATGCCAATGTCAATCTCTTGATCACAATCGGCAAAACCCTGCTTTCGGATGACACCGAATTCTGCAAGTAGGTCTTCTCGCGTCGCCTTTGTGTGATCTGTATAAGCTTGGAGACTGCCTTGCAAAATTTTGTCTTGGAAGTGTTGCTCAGTGAAGGCTGCGATGGCCTTTGAACAAGAACAGGCATGCATTGGGCGTTCACCAAGCCCGGGATGGATGAATGCACGGGCAGGCTCGTCAGGTGTTTCGACATGGATGATTTCAACTTTTCCATCTCTGAAGCGCGCCAGAAATACGGTTTCATTGAATTTGGTAGCGGCCACTTTCAGCAGAGGCGCTGCAACACGGCGCACATCCACGTCGGATTTTCCCAATAGGGCAATGCGGATCAGCCGCTCACCGATCACATAGCGTCCATCATTGTTTGGCTCTTCGATCAGCCCTTGTACTTGCAATGTTTGTATCAAGCGATAGCAGGTTGGCTTTGGCAACCCACTTGCTATCTGCGCTTCGGCTGCGCTTATAGGACGACCGACGACGGCTATAATTTCAAGCAGATGTATAAGACGTTCTAGATGCACTTCAAAGGTACCTATTGAAGTATGAGACACTTTCTCACATTATGAGAGAGAATCGTAAGAAAAATCAAGCAATTTTTTTAGGAGAAAAAATGCGAACACGTGCTGCTGTCGCCTTGGAGGCTGGCAAACCACTTGAAGTTATGGACGTTGAACTCGACAGCCCGCGCGCCGGAGAGGTTT
>CAJWEI010000162.1 GCA_913031285.1 uncultured Alphaproteobacteria bacterium
AACTCTACCACTAAAGTAGCGCCACCGCGATTAATGATATCTTCAGCTTTGATCACATGAGTGTGCATGGGTGACAGCTGGTCTTGCCTGGAAAGCAGCAGCTTTTCGGCATAACACATGCCACCACCACGCTGCAAATCGGCCAATCGGCCATTGCGCAGGGTGAATAAAAATAGCCCAAAAGAGTCAAAATTTTCCGCTCCAAAGTCAGTGATGTCCCAGCCACATTGGGCATCGATAATATGCTCAGCAATAGACTTATTGTCGTAGAACTCTTTGGGGGTCCAGTAGGCGAATGGCGGTAATTGGAATCCAAAGCTGCGGATCATCTCATCCGCATGTGCCATAATATCATTAACTCTTGAACGTTTCATGCTGTTTCCATATTCATATTTTTAAACTGATACCAAGAGGTCAGACACCACGCCTGCGCCTGCGCTCTTTCATTTTTTCATGTGCTTCTGGCGTGCCATCGTGGAAAGACCCGAACCATTTATCCAGCGGAACCATGCCGTCGGCGTAATTCACTTCGAAATATTTGTGATGGAGATAATGTGCGTAATAAGACCTATCAACAGAATTTTCCTCGCCAGTCACAATCCGGTCAAATCCCGTATGCCCCTCCGCTGGAGCAACCCCAAGCCTAGATAGAAGATTGATCATATGCACTGGGTGAGCAGGTATAACAAAGAAGATTAGGACAGAGGAAAAATAGATCACATGTTCGATTGGGTGCATTGACAGTCCAGACCAAGGTCCTGGATTTGTATTTCGATGATGAAGCTGGTGCGCAATTCGGTAGAGTGGCGGCCAGTGTAGGAAACGGTGCGCAAAATAAAATCCAACTTCATGCACGAACGGCACAAGGAGGAAAATTAAAGTGAATGCCACTGGGTTCTCGACCGGATTGATTATTGTCGCATAGCCATTTGAATAGGCCCAAAGCAATAGCATTTCATAGCATGTCCAGATCGGCACCCCACTTGCCAATGTCCAGAACATGTTGTCATAGGTCTGATTATTAAATGTAAAACGCTTAGAATTTCCGTCAGGCCATTTTCGGTTATATTTAAAATCTGTACCCTGTTTTCGAAATACATAGAGCCATAAATGCCAAGCACCATAAACAATCAGGGCCAGAACAAGGTTGCGTACCAGAAGCACCCCAAACCAAAATACCGAAAGTGTCTGGAAATGATCCAGTGATGGGGTCAGAAAGAACCATATACCGATCGCAGCAATTGCGTACGCCAAATTCCAGGGAAACAGGTATCCAGGAATGCCAAAGAACCAGGTCAAGAGGGCTCTAGGCTTTGGAGGCCAAGCAAAGAGGGGCCCGTAGCTAATCGGCTTGTCTGGTGACCAGTCTCCTCGCGAATCCTCGCGACCAAAATTGGACTCCCCCATAAAAATCTCCTTAACAAAAAAATTTATTTGATTTTCCCAACAATAAAAATCTTGATTACTAGCCTGTCAAGGGCAAACAAACTTTACGTCACTTCAAACCTATGCGTGTCTATGCTGATCGCCGAGGCCTTTGACATACTTTTACTGCGTTTTTAAAGTTAAATTTTCTACATAGAGCTTTCTTTGTTTGCGATTGTCCACTAAAAAAGGAAGTGGAGGGAGTGTAAGGTTGGCTTACAAAAATGGACTCACCAACGCATTAATTAGAACAATGCTATTTTGTAGAAAATTTTATGGTACTAGGTCGAAGTTTGACAAGATTGCTATGAACCAAAACAATGTTTCAAAAACTCAGATGCTTAGTCATGTGCGCCATTATTTTGAAGCTTCGTTTTATTCAGGCATAAAATACGGTGACCGGTGCGGTGCCAATGTTTGAGCCTAAAATCCATGGTATGACAGGCCTGGTTGCTTCTATTTTAAATGCCCCACAACAAGGTCAACGCCGTTTAGTCGCGATCGCTGGGCCACCTGGCAGTGGCAAATCAACAATTGCGAAAGCCTTAGTTCCGCTAGTCGCTCAAGCTGGTGTTATTGCGCAAGTCGTACCAATGGATGGCTTCCACCTGGACAACAGTATTTTGCTTGAACGCAATTTGATTGATGTCAAAGGCTCACCTGGCACCTTTGATGTGAGAGGTCTTGCGGAGTTAATTTCCCGGCTTGGCAACGAACCGGAAATTATATTTCCCAAATTTGATAGAGATAAAGACCTTGCTATTGCGGGTTCAGGCTTTGTATCAGAAGAGTGTGATTTGGTGCTGGTAGAAGGCAATTACCTTTTATTAGATGCTCCGTTTTGGCGGGATCTTTGGAAATACTGGGATTTTTCAGTGTTTTTAGATGTTGAACCTAAATTACTACAAGAAAGATTAATGCAAAGGTGGCTGGACCAAGGGTTGTCTTTGGATCAAGCCAAAAAACGTGTAAATGATAACGATCTTGTAAACCTTAAGACCGTCGTTTGCAGCTCAAGCGTTGCCGATTTCACATTTAGTAATTCCAGTTTGAACTAGACACGAAACACTTAAAACAATTCTTTAATAGTGAGAATTAGTTATATTTAGATAGCCCTATGAATGTCTCAAAAGCTAATATAATATTGCATCACAAGACTGCAAATGAGGTTTAGCGTGGAATTTGACTCAAAACGTTTCATCCGAGAAACAAAATATGAACTTTTGCAAAGGTCCGATGTAACTAAAGCATTTGTTAAAAGTCGCGATATGATGCTTAGCGAAGTTGAAGCCATAAGAGCTAAGCATGATTCTGAGGTTCCCGTCATCCCACAAGTCGAATATCATAAAATTGCTGAAGGCGCTGTTGAAGAGCCTTTTCGTGAGTTGGTTCGTCGCCGTGGATGCGTGATAGTAAAAGGTGTTTTTGACCGCGGCCAAGTTAGTGAGTGGAACCATGAGATTGGCGAATATATTGACCGAAATGACTATCTTACTGCAGCCAACAAAAAAAAAGATCTGGATAAGTATTTCAGCGGGCTTGAAAACGCAACGCCACAGATTTTTAGTCTTTACTGGTCGCGCCCACAAGTGATGGCAAGACAGGCAGAAACGATGGCAACTACAAAGCGTTTCCTCAACCGGCTTTATGATATTTCTGCTCCTATGGGCCCCGAATTCAATCCTGAGAACGATTTTGCTTATGCTGATCGCATCCGTCGCCGTCAACCAGGAGACAAAACGCTTGGCCTCTCACCACACATGGACGGTGGCTCTTATGAAAGGTGGTGTGACCCAGCCTATCAGGCTATATACCGTCGCATTTACGAAGGCGACATCCAAGGCTTCGACCCATGGAAGGCCGCGTTTCGTACACAAACACGCGAATATGCATCGCCTTCCGTCTGCTCGATGTTTC
>CAJWEI010000163.1 GCA_913031285.1 uncultured Alphaproteobacteria bacterium
AGGTACGAGTATCATCATGAAGAGCCACAGTAGCAAGCGCACATGTTGCACCACCTTCGATCCAGAAGGCCGCGTTATCGCAGTCTCGTAAGATTGGAGCACAGCCATCAATAATAATTGCTAAATCGTGCAACTCAGATTTTGATGTACTTTTTTTCATACTGCATTTTCCTTTGCAGGCCAGTTTTTACTAAATAGGCAATTTCTTGGTACACCAATCCAGTCTCCAACTGTAAGCGGACGTTCTGGATCTTGTTGAGGCACAATAAACCGCAAGGGTAGTAGACTGATTAACCCAATTTAACCCAATGGTCGCTCTGTAGCACAAAAATTTAATTAGCAAAAAGTCTAAAAGCAAAGCTATGCACCTTTTTCCAATGAATATTCTTGACAAAAGAGTTAAGTCCACAAAACATTGCTCACAGAAATAAAATTGGAAGCCTGTAAAAATGTGAACATTTTGGGAGAGTTTTTTGAATATTATGCCTTCGATAAAAAGGAGTGAGAAAGAGCTGAAATCGCTCTATGAAGATTTTCACAAACATCCTGAAATTGGATTTCAAGAGAACCGAACCAGTGCAATTGTTGCGAAAAAACTCAATGATTACGGTGCTGATCTCATAGATGTCGGGCTCGGAAAAACTGGTGTCGTCGGTATTGTTGAGGGACGGTTCCCTGGCAATCGATGTGTTGCGCTGCGTGCCGATATGGATGCTTTGCCAATTAAGGAAACTAGCGGAGTAGCCTTTCCGTCTGAAACTCCAGGAGTAATGCATGCATGTGGCCATGACGCTCATACCACTATGCTGCTTGGAGCGGCGAAATATCTGGCTGAAACACGTGAGTTCGCCGGCAGGGCTATGCTCGTTTTTCAACCCGCAGAGGAAGGTTTGGGGGGTGCGCGGAGAATGATTTCAGATGGGTTGTTTGAAAAATTTCCCTGCGATGAGATTTTTGGGATGCACAATGCACCAAACTGCAAGCCCGGCACCTTCGAAATTTGCAAAGGCACAGCAATGGCTGGGGCACTTTTCTTCGATATAAATATTAGTGGTATCGGAGGACATGCGGCCTTGCCACAAAACACTAGAGATCCTTTAGTTGTTGCAGCGACACTGGTTGATCAGTTGCAAACAATTGTCAGTCGTAATGTAGCACCACTTGATACCTGTGTTCTGTCTGTAACACAGATCCACGCTGGCAGTGCTTATAATATTGTTCCAGAAAATGGGAAACTTGCTGGTACTGTACGCTATTTCAAAAATGACGTACGCGATTTGGTTCAGAATAGGATGCAAGTACTATGCGACGGGATCGCAGCTGCCTTCGAGGTTAAGATTGATTTGAAAATACGTAATGTTTTTAATATCTTAATAAATGATAGCGAGCTTTGTGATGCTTATCTTGGTGCAGCAAGTGATATTTTGGGGCCAGAGGGTGTCTCAGAATATTTTCAGCCTGCCACTGGCTCTGAAGATTTTGCGGAATTTTTACAATTTGTCCCTGGCGCCTTCTGCCGAGTGGGTCATAGTGGCAGTATAGGGCTACACAATCCGTCATTTTATCTTGGCCAAGAGTTGCTCCCGATTGGGGCCTCAATCTTGGCTCGTATAATTGAAAAAAGATTACCTATAGATAACTGAATCTAGATAACTAATTTCAAATTAAATAGTTCTAACTCGGCCTCGTTAATCGGTGCATTATAGTCAGAGGGAAACATTATGGATCTTTAAAGAAAGATGCCCAGTATTATGTCTATAAATCTAAAAAATAATATCTATGGTAGAAAAACAATTGGGCATGAGTTTAGAGAGGGCGACTTAGGCTGGTAATTAGGTCACCTTTAACTACACGTGTATTCATTAATTGAATAAACACCACGTTGATACGCTTTGTCCCTAAATTTTGGGCCACACGAGCGTAATAAAATCATAGCAACAGTTTGGCAACTCATCTATCAATAAAATTATAAAATAGTTTGCGTCAGCGTTAGGAGAAATGACATGCATATACATAAAATGGTCCAGACTACGGCGGTAGCTGCCGTATTTACCGCGAGTGCAGCAATCGGGATGGCAGACACTCTAAGGTGGGCGTCTAAGACGGATCCTGATACCATGGATCCTCATGCAGGCAGCTCGGCTCCAGTTTTATCATTTTTAAACAATGTTTACGAAGGCCTCGTCCGGCGGGGGCGAGATATGTCTATTGAACCTTCGCTGGCAACCTCATGGGAACCTCTGGTCGGTGAAAATGGTTGGCGTTTTACTTTGCGAAAAGGCGTAGTTTACCACGATGGCGCAAAATTTGACGCAAAGGATGTTTTGTTTTCTTACAATCGGGCCTCCGATGAAGTGTCTGATGTTCGATCTTGGTTTGCACCAGTCAAAGAGGTTCGCGTCGTTGATGAGTATACAATAGATTTTGTAACGAAAGTGCCAAACCCTTTATTTCCAGATTCTATCGCGAATTTTATGATCCTTGACAAAGGCTGGGCCGAAGCAAATGGGGCAGAATTGCCCGCGCGTGATGCGGAAAACTTTGCGACGAAGAATGTAAACGGCACAGGTCCATTTAAATTAGACAGTCGAGATCCCGGGATCAAAACTGTTCTAGTTCCCAATGCCGGCTGGTGGGGCGACGTAGAGCACAATATTACCGAAGCTGTGTTCACACCGATTGGAAATGCGGCGACCGGACTTGCTGCTTTGTTGTCGGGTGAGATTGATTTCATCCAACCAATTCCCTTACAAGATATTGCGCAAGTCGAAAGCCGCGACGGGTTTCGCGTTCTCGAAGGCGAAGAAACACGCGTAATCATGCTTGGTTTTGGCCATGAGCACGAGGAGCTGCTTTATTCGTCTGATGTCAGCGGGTCAAACCCGTTTCAAGATGTTCGTGTCCGTCAGGCTGCAGCGCACGCTATCGATATCGCGTCGATAGACAGAGTGCTGTTCAGGGGTAAGATTGATGGTGCATCACAATTGGTTCCGGCAGGAATTTCAGGCTATTCAGACGCCAACTCAACCCGTCCAGCCTATGACCCCGACGGCGCTAAGGCCCTTTTGGCCGAGGCTGGTTATCCAAATGGTTTTAGTTTTGGCCTAAAATGTCCAAACGACCGCTACATCAATGACGAGGCACTGTGTCGTGCTGTGGCATCGATGTTTGCGGCCGTTGGTCTAAATGCTGAACTCAGCACTGGTCCAGTTCGTGATTACTGGCCGCAGC
>CAJWEI010000164.1 GCA_913031285.1 uncultured Alphaproteobacteria bacterium
TTGCCTCAAACATTATCTACTGCTCCCTAATTGTTTATAATAAAGGCGCCGCAGTCAAACTGCGGCGCCAATTTATTTTATCAAATAAAGTTTAAAGCGATGCTTTCATGCCTGAAACTTTACCAATTGTTGCATTCCACTCATCAACACATTTTTGTGTGCCACAACGCTTTGCCCAACGTTTTAGAACAAAGTTTTCTACAACATCCTTAAGTTTTGCTTTATCAGCAGCGGATGGCTCAATTACAGTCATCCCGCCAACTGGTCCACGAGGACATGGTCCGTTTGCGTTACAAGCCATTCCATCATCGTCATTGGCTTGTGTGGACGCCCACATTTGCTCTTCTAGCTCGCCGATATTTTTCTTAAAAAAGGCTTTTGTCTCAGCGTTTAAACCATTCCAAACTTTGAGATTCATTGCAAGAACTGAAGAAGCATAACCTAATCGGATACGAACATTGTGAGTCACAACCTGCCACCATTTAGCATTATAAGCAGGTAAGGTTCCGGTCAAGCCACAGTCAGCTACACCCTTTTGAAGAGCAGGTACAACTTCAGCAAATGCTATCGTTACTGCTGCTCCGCCAACACCTTCAACGAAATCACCAAGCGTTTTACTGTAGGTGCGAATTTTTTTACCTTTTAAATCATCAAAGCTTACGTTTTTGATGCTTTTGTCACCTAAATTACAGAACAATTGCTGGCTTGGCCATGCATAGATCATGAGCAATTTAGCGCCATACTTTGTCTCAAACTCTCGCTCAAGAATACTTCTGTATGCTTCATTTGCTTTTCTGTAGCTGGCAAGATCCTGGATCACCCCAGCCAAGTCAGCACCTTCGATTGTTGGACTGTCAGAAGCTATATATCCCGTTACAACGTGCGCTGCATCGAACACGCCCAATTTCATGAGACGCATGATTTCGAAGCCAGAAAGTCCCAATTCTGTCTGTGACTTTGCATTAGCTGTCAACTTTCCACCAGAAAGCTTGGATAATTTTTCGTTCCAGAATGGACCCTCTCTCTCTTTCCAGTGATCAAGGAAACTCCATGTTCCAACAACTTTGAATTCTTTGGTATCAAGCCCAGCGGATGCTGACCCTGCTGTGACAGTTAGAGCTAGAGCGCCAATAGCGGCGCCTACAACTGCCTTCCGTATTGAATTAAAATTCATAAACCCCTCCCAGGTTAGTTTGTGCCGTAATTGTAATGAACTCGTTCTCAGTGGGCAATAGTAATCACAGCAGAAATTTCAAGTTTTGATCTTTTATGGTTAATAGTGGAAATATTTTGCCAAATGGTCGCAAAAAAGAAACTGTTTTAACTTATCGTTTTTTAATTTGGATGGGCGGTTTAGTTTTTAGTAAATTTTTCGCAGATAAAAAGGGATATTTTGTAGCCATAAGTTTTAAGTATTCTGTTTAGTCTATTTCATTTAGCGCCCTTGTTAACTAATATATTATGAGTATCAGAAAAAATTTTGGACATTTGAGGGGGACATTAACAATGCCCAATATTAAAACAGATGATGGGGTTAACCTATTTTATGAAGAGGCTGGTAGCGGAACCCCGATAATATTTGTTCATGAATTTGCCGGTGATACTCGCAGCTGGGAGCCGCAGATGCGCCATTTTTCGCGACGTTATCGGTCAATAGCTTATAATGCTAGAGGATATCCACCTTCTGAAATTCCCGCCGACTCGGATAGTTATTCCCAAAAAAGAGCTTGCGATGACATCAGAGCTTTGATGGATGGTCTTGAGATAGATGTTGCTCATATTGTTGGCCTATCAATGGGTGGTTTTGCTACTTTACATTTCGGTTTCGATTATCCCGAGCGTGCCCTCTCTTTAGTTGTAGGTGGTTGTGGATATGGAGCGGAGCCGGATCAACGTGAGAAATTTCAAAATGAAACTCTTTCAACGGTTAATAAAATCAAAACGGATACGATGGCGGTGGCGGGTATTGCCTATGCCTCTGGTCCAACCAGGGTCCAATATGAAAACAAAGACCCACGTGGTTGGAAAGAATTTGAGACCCAATTACGCGAACATTCCACCGAAGGTTCAGCCAACACGATGATGGGTGTTCAGAGACTGCGCCCATCCTTATATGATCTTGAGGATAAGATGCGCACCTTAACGGTGCCAACTATGATAATTAATGGAGATGAAGACGAGCCTTGCTTGGATCCAGGGCTGTTTATGAAACGTAATATTTCTTCAAGCTCTTTGGTAGTGCTGCCACGTTCGGGACACACTATTAACCTGGAGGAACCGGCGATGTTTAATTGGTTTCTCGACGATTTTCTGCATCAGGTAGAGACTGGGAATTGGGAGTTACGAGACCCTCGTTCTCAAACTGGAAGTATTCTTGGCGATACTGCTAAAGGGAGCTAAGTCTATGCGTTTAAGTGGACGTTCAGCATTTATAACGGGTGCCGCTAAAGGGATAGGTTTGAGTGTTGCAAAAGCCTTTTCCAAAGAGGGGGCAACAGTAGCGCTCGCGGATATGTCGGGTGATGAAGCGATTAGACAGGCTTCCGAGATCGAGGCAGAAACTGGCAATAAGGCTCTTGGGGTAGAGTGTGATGTGGCAGATAAACAATCGGTCGAAAATGCTATTGAAGAGACTGTTGAGGCTTTTGGAACTATCGACACCCTCGCATGTATGGCCGCCACGATGACGGCCCGGCATGATGTGGTGGATTTGTCAGAAGAGGATTGGGACCGAACTTTAAGGGTGAATGTAACCGGCTCCTTCTTTGCTTGCAAATATGTAATCCCTTTGATGCGGAAGGCTGGACGTGGCTCTATAATATTAACAGCATCGCAAATGGGGCAAGTGGCTTGGCCGGGGTCTACAGCTTATT